>DDSI01000226.1:3808-3979 GCA_002343335.1 Bacteriovoracaceae bacterium UBA2394 | reverse complement strand
ACTTTCACGGTCCGCTATGAACGAGATTTTGAGACCCTCAGTCAAAAGGAGCGCGCTGAATTTCGAAAAGAGGATGGCAAGTGGTTCTATTTTGATTCCGAATTTCCTAAACCGGAGAGCGTTCGTATCGCCAATCGTGTTGGCCGCAATGACCCTTGTCCGTGCGGCTCG
>DDSI01000226.1:0-3777 GCA_002343335.1 Bacteriovoracaceae bacterium UBA2394 | reverse complement strand
CTTTAGAAAAGAAGCGCTTCGTCTTTGAGATGAAGCTTTCACTTTTGGGCGATTTCGCTTTGGTCGCCGGCCCATGCCCATGTCCACTCCCAGAATGGGACTTTTTATGGCCGCCTGAATGCTGAGAATGCGATCGCTCTCGTCGGGGATGCTCTCCGCGACCCCCGCCTCGATGAGATCGAGATGGGCCTCGGCTCTCTCCTGAAGAAGACGAGCCGCCTTCCGCAGAACGATGATCTCTTCCACCGCCGCCGCTCCGACCACCACGTTCGCCTTGTTGAGGTCGACCTTGGCGACCACGGCCTCCGCGGCCACGGCCTTGATGCGACTCCGAATAATCTCCTTCGGTCGGCTGTTCGCCGAAGACCTTAAACTTCACCTTTTTTGACAGCTCTTTAATCTTAAAGCTCGCGTCTCGAGAATCTCGCTCCGCTAGCGCGATGGTCACTCCTGCGCGCCCGGCTCGACCGGAGCGGCCCGAGCGGTGAATGTAATCTTCGAGCGCATCGGGGAGGTCGTAGTGGATCACATGAGTGATTCGATCCACATCGATGCCCCTGGAAACCACATCGGTTGCTATTAAAATGCGAATCTTCCCTTCGCGATAGTCTCGGAGCGTCCGTTCACGTTCAGGCATTGAATAACCCGCGTGAATAATCCCAATGCCTTTGATGTCTCGCTCGAGAGCGCGGTGCAATTCATCCGCGCGATTGCGGGTCTTTGTAAAGACGAGGGCGACGGTGTCCGGTCCCGAAATGAGCTCTTCCAACTTTCGAATTTTGTCTCGGCGACTTACGTAGTGAAGCTCATGCTCGATGGTCTCCGAGGATTCATCGGAGGCATCCACTTGGATCCTCGTCGGATCTGGACAAAACTTATGCATGATCTCGTTCAGTTCCTTCGGAAGCGTTGCGGAGAAGAGTAGCATCTGTTTTTTATTAGGAAGCAAATCCAAAATTTGAGTGACTTGCGGTGCGAAACCCATATCGCACATGCGATCTGCTTCATCGAGTACCGCCACTTCAATGTTAGGAAGCGCTATGCATCCTTCTTGAACGAGATCTAAAAATCGCCCCGGAGTCGCAATCAAAATGCGCGGACGATGATGCTTGATCGCTAAAATTTGAGGATCCGTAGGAACTCCACCATAGAGAGGAACGGAAACCACCTCCGTTTGACCTTCCAAAATGCTCATCGCCTCTTCATCGATTTGAAGGGCAAGTTCTCGAGTGGGCGCTAAAACCAAAGCCACTTTCACTTCATTCGCAAACAGTCGTTCACAAAGCGGCGCAAGGAAGGCAATCGTCTTGCCGCTGCCCGTCTTGGCTCCCGCAAAAAGATTGCTACCGCTTCGGATAGGTTCGGCAGTAGCCTGTTGAATAGGGGTGGGATGTTGATATCCCAAACGTTCCATCAAATTTTGCAGCAGAACGGGATGCTGAAGAAGGTCCTTAAAAGTTTTGGGGGAGTCCGAGGTCATGAATAATTCAAATCGTGCCTGTAAACTGTCCGCTGTCGCACTCTATGTCAAGAATCCGAACACCGCCTTGGCAGAGGCGCCTCTTGCAAAGGTACTTGGAGCCCATAAGGCCAAGACTTTACTCACCATGTCGCTCTCAGAGGTCCGCGTGCAGCTGTCGGACGAGCTCCGGAAGGAGGCCGATGTTTACATTTGCCCCGAGGGGGCTGAGGACGCGTCGTGGGCGCAAACCTTCTGGAATCTACCCCTTCTTCCTCAAGGCGCGGGTGCGATGGAGAATCGACTCTTTCAAACCTATCAGACTCTAAAGGCCTCCTACGAAAAGGTTCTGATCGTGGTCGCCGCTACTCCCCATCTGACAGAGGATTGTCTTTTGGCCAATCTTCAAGTCCTCGATCGGGATGAAATCGTCATTGGTCCCTCAGAAGATGGGGGCTTCTACGCCCTAGGGGGTCGCATACAAGAGCTCCCCACTCAGAATTCCTCTATACGTTGGAATACCGCTGCCACATTGCTCGACATGCTTCGAACCTTCAATCGGGCCTCATTGCGCGTGGGACTTGGTCCAAGATCCTTTGAACTTTCCACCGTAAGTGATTTGATGAAATTAGAGAAAAATCTGCCGCGATTTTATTCTCAGTTTATGCAGGCAACCGCATCCGTTAATTGAGCTGAGATAAGATCATTCAGCTGATTTACAAATGCTGGCTTATTCATCCTTCGTATCCACGTGTTGAGCAGATCAATGCGGTGCCGGATAATCAGTGTCAACTCCGAGCGATCTTTCCTCGTTTGCTTCCAATTCCAAACTTCCACGCGATCCGAATCATAGTGCGTCGCATAGATCAGAGCTTCTCCGTAGCAAAGCGAGTCTGCATCTTTGTCGAAATAAACTCCCTGTAAGAGGCGCGTCGTGGGGCGCATGTTGTCTCGATATCGCACCAAGCTCATTCGATAGGGGAGATCTTTGGACGGTCGAAGATCCAAAAGTTTCTGAAAGGTAGGCTGTTCACCGCAGGATTCGAAGGCCTTCTTTTCAGAAGAACGAATGAAGAGCGCGGACCGCTTTGGATCCAGAGCCGGAGTTATTCCTCGCACTCGATTTTGTAAAAATTCAAAGAATGCGTCCTTTCTTGCTTTCTCCGTTGTCATTTTTTCTAATTTTTCAACTTCTGATTCCAAGTAATTAAACGCGCATTCCTTGATTTTACAACTCATCAGGTCTTTCAATTCTTTGGGTTCAAAGGCGAGCTTCTCTTGATCCGAACTGAGTGCTTTGGGAAACGGTTTACTTTCTCTCGGCGCACAATTTTTAAATTTCCCCAAATCTACGCTCCGTTCCAACTCTACCGAGCCTTTCACGGCCACCTCTTGCGGATCGGAGTCCTGCAGCCGAGTAATTTCGACTTTGCTGGTTAACGTATTCGTCAAAAGAAAAAGAACTTCAAAAATCATTTTTAGCCTTCAATTGAATCATCGAACACACTGCTTCCGCAGCTTCGATCCCCTTATTTCCAAATTTGCCGCCACACCGGTCCACGGCTTCCTCCATCTTGTAACAAGCCAAAATCGCATTTCCGATAGGGATGCGAAGTTCAAGGGAGAGATCCATCAATCCCCGCGCCGATTCATTTGCGACGATTTCAAAGTGGTACGTGTCACCTTTCAATATGACGCCACACGCGATAGCTCCGAGAAGCGGCTCTTGTATCTTCTGAGCCTTACTCCACGCCCACTTTACCGCCAGTGGAATTTCCAAAGCTCCAGGCACTTCAACAATTTGATGGGAAATTTTTTTGGCTTGCAAAGTTTCTGCGGCAGCCTTTGCCATTGAGCCAGTGAGTTCCCGATTCCACAGACTTTGAACGATGAGCACCATTTCTTAGCGTAAGCCCTTTAGCAAATGACCGAGACGATCGCGCTTTGTTTCCAGGTAGCGCACATTGTGTTCGTGGGAAGGAATTTCAATGGGTACTCGGTCCACCACTTCCAAGCCATAGCCCTCCAAGCCCACAATCTTTTTGGGATTATTGGTAAGAATTTTCATCTGACGGACATGCAACGATCTGAGGATTTGAGCCCCAATGCCGTAGTCGCGGAGATCCGCTTGAAAGCCCAGTCGGTGATTGGCTTCTACGGTGTCGAGGTTTTCTTGGTCTTGCAGTTGATAGGCGCGAATCTTATTGAGGAGTCCAATTCCGCGACCTTCCTGCCTCATGTAAATGAGGACTCCCTTTCCTGCTCGATCGATTTGGTTAAGCGCAGCTTCGAGTTGATCGCCGCAATCGCATCTTAAG
>DDSI01000121.1 GCA_002343335.1 Bacteriovoracaceae bacterium UBA2394 | reverse complement strand
ACCCTCCTGAACCCCGCTCTCTGAGAGGGCCGCCTCAACTTCTCGCGTAATATTCACGAATTTCAGCCGCTCAGGAATATTCATCGTGATCTCTTTGCGGAAGGACTTCATGGGGGTGGTAGTAGCGAATTTGCAGGGTGCTGGGAAGTTCCGACTAATGCCGTTATACTGAAGTCGTGATTCAGACGCCGAAAGTTCGGCACCTTCGTTATGAGGCCCTGCGTCGTAGTTTGGTCGAAACCGTAACGGAATGGCCTTATATCTATGAGCATAAGATCATTGGGAAGAATGCAGAGACCTTCGCGGAGGGTCTGCGCGATTTTGAAATGCGATTCCCACGCCTGAACAAAAAAAATTCCAACCTGAGCCGTAATGGCAACTATCTCTCGATTACGTACGAAATTCTGGCCCGCGACGTGGATGAAATTATCGTCCTTTGGGTGGCGTCGGAGGAGATCGAGGGATTCGTCACGGTGATTTAACGAATTACTTCGATTCGGGTCGCGCTTGATCGAGCGCGGCGAAACAACGGATTTGCTCGGCGGGTATGAGAATCGCACTTGTTGATAGTTTCAATGGATCATGTGACGCTGGTTCTTTCTTAAATCGTTGCAAAATACGGTGCAGTTCATCTCTGATCTGTGTGAGCCGAGTGTACAGACCGGAGTTCACAGACGTAAAATTTGTGCCGGGATACGAGTCGATGAGAATTTGAATCACTCGGGCAGCGCTTTGAGTTTCTGCATTTGCCGCCAACATTGCTTGGCTGCGATTGAGTTCCAGCCAGAGCTGTTTGGCAGCGAGGCTGAATAGTTTGGGGTCTGCCAATAGGAGTTCCTCCGTCACACCGTCTTCAACGAGACTTCTAACCCACTCCATTCTCGAGCTCTTTGGTAGCGCTGGTACAAAGCCGTGAGATTTCATTTGAAGCATGAAGCCTTCCCAAGCTGCCTCATATTGATTCCGAAGTCGGTGAAACCGATTGTGAAGAATGATTTGTTCAGTAGCGAAGTGGATTGCGGTGGCCGCGATACCGACGGCACCCATGCCCACCATGAAGGCGGGAAAATATCCCGGGGAGGGAGCCGTAGCCAGAAACTTCCCGGCTCCTACGGCCGCAACGCTCACTCCGCTGAAAAACCCGTATGTACCTAACGTTATGTCCGAGTGTCGACGGTTATCGGCCCTCATGAGGGATTCCCTCAATTGATCATGAATATTTTGGAATTCCTCAAGGTTAGCTTGCAGTTTGACGTCTGCGTAGGTTTTCAGCTCCTCCGACGTGGCCGTGGCTCTATCCTCTAAGAGCTGACCAATGCGTTCTCCATGAAGACGAAACTGCATTATCAGCGTTTCTATGGAATTCCTATCGGGTTGCGCTTGTGCCAGTACAGCGATTGAATAGATTGAAAGTGAAATTGTGACTAATAGTATTCGAAGACGTGACGAGTTGTTCATAAGTATTATTCCGCGAGTAATTTGCCAGTCGCCTTTTTACAGTTCTCTGCTTTTTGATCCGGCCGGGAGAGTTCTGCGGCGACCATAGGGGTTGATGTTTCGTTCAGTTCTGCATTGCATCCCAACTCCTTACAGAGCTGAGCATGAAACTCTTCTTCCTCGGGATTGCTCACCGTAATCGTTTCCTTTTGAGCTGCTTCGCTTAAAACTTGAATGTCCGCCAATGCTTCTTCGGCACTTATCCGAGAGGCTTCCAATTCCTCGGGTGTGAAAAGTGCTCTCTGACTTTCGCCGGCTAACAGAAGCTCCAAATTGTGTCGAAACCTGGTAACGAGGCCAATTTTTTGACCGTAGAGGTGAAGAATATCCATTTTCTCTCGTCCCTCTTTATGCTTCGTAAGGATTCGTTTCACGATCATTTCCCGCTGCCAGCGAGATGTTTCAGCTTTAAAAGAGTCCTTCAGGCGCTTTTCCTCCGCTTCAATTTGCGCAACAGCATCAAAATCGACTGACTGTTTGCTTTCGAGTTCCGTGAGTTGGGTGGTCGCGGATTGGATAAGCCAGCGAATTTCATCGGCACTTCGAATTCTAGGTGTTCCCAGGATCTTGGATTTGAGCGTGGAGAGCGCGATTTGCAGATAGGGCTTCGGTAGAAAAGCAAGCGACGACACTGAAGAAGGGGAAGCAGGCCTGATTGAAATTGTTTCTGATGCAGCCTTCATGGATTTCAAAACGGGGCGTGATGGAAATTTCTCCAGCTCGGAATTGGAGAGCTCAAGCTGAGAGATAAGTTGAGAGTATTCAGCCTGAATATAATTGATTCGCTTAAGGGAGTCTGAAGAAGCATCCGAAGCCGCTGTCGGCACATGCTCAATGAGAAGGGAAAGTTGCTTAATCGCCGCTTCGTGTTTCGACTGAACGGACAAAAAATCTCGAGTGCGTAAAAGACGGTCTAAAACTTGAGCGGCATAGTGATTATAAAGCTTAGGAGATTTCGCGAGAAGAATGTCTGAAGCTTGACCATCCACCAGACTATCCACCCAATGCATTTGATCCCTCATTGAATCGACTACCAAAGGAGACTCGAGCCCATGCTGCTTCAAGTCGGAAAGAAGATTCGTCCACGCCGTTTCGCGTGCCTGAATGAGAGCACGTTCGTATCTGCGAACGTAATGCATTGATAAAGCTCCCGTTCCCAACAAGAGCGGCCCCCCGATGGCCCCGGTTATGGCCGTCACTATCGGATGATCGAGTTTAAAAAGAATTGAAGAAAGTAGTACGACCGCCGGGGTAAGAATTCCGAATGTCGGAGCGATCAAATAGCTGAATTGTTGATCCCCATACGCCTTTTCCTTAGCAATAGCCTCCTCCATCCTTTCATTTAGGTCCCGGAATTCGGCTTGGGCTTGTCGAAGCCGCGACTGAATGTCACGGGCTGCTTCCTCGGATAAATTCGCAGAATTTTCTCGTTGATGAATCAAATCAATGATTCGGTTTCCCACAAGCTTAGATTTTAGAAGGTGGTCCTCGATCCAAGTTTCAACAGAGGTGGCATGAAGAGAAGAGACAGAGGAAAGGTAAATCATCAAAAGCGCCATCGTCCATATCGAGCGCCGTTTAAAGGGAAACATGAGTTTACGCACAAACTTACTCACAACAAAAATGAATTTTGCAAGGGCCATGCCAGCGAGAAAACTCCCGAAGAGGAAAGAAATGCATATCTCCCGTCAAGGAGTCGACGAGGGAATTCTTAAGGGCAGCGCGCTAATGAACGGATTAAGTGAAAGATTTGAAAATAGTGTGTGCGTCCGTGTGCAGGTTAAGAGTTTATGAAACTGAGACATCGGTTTCCAAGACCTTCAGGAATTTGCAAACTCATTCATCTTCTTGGCGAGTGAGAAGTCTTTTTCCGTGATTCCGTTGGCGTCGTGCGTGGTGAGATCTACGGTGACTTTGTTGTATACATTGAACCATTCGGGATGATGATTTTTCGATTCGGCCTCTTCGGCCACCTTCGTCATGAAGGCAAATGCCTCTTTGAAATCTTTGAAGGTGAATGTGCGATGGAGTTTTTCTTTCTCGATCGTCCAATCTGAAAGATCTTGAAGACGTTTTTGAATGTCAGAGAATTCTAATCGCTTCACGATTCGAGAAGCTTATTTCATCATGGCGTTGAAGACCAGCGCCACGGAGAGCGGGCGAGAGATGCGGATGAATCCGACTTTGCGCTGTTGGGGTCCCATCAAGTGGGAGTCAGGCAGATGGCCCTTTCCCTGTCCTTTTGCGGCAGTGGCTGCGGCCCGTCGTTTCGGAGGAGGGGGCGCTTCCTCCGATTGCTCTTCTCGAACTTCGTGCTGATGGCCCGGCCCTGGCGAGTAATGCTCACCGCCATNNTTCCACCACTATCCGGATTGAAGCCACGAATTTGCCCCACGCCTTTTAACGCTGCTGCATTTGAATGTGAGGTATTGCGAATGCCTGGATCGAAGTTCACGAAAAACACCCCCTACGCGGTCGTTCAGTCTATTATATGCTGCGGCGCAGCAATTGGGGTCGCAACTTTAGTTGCCAATCATTTGAACTGCTTCTGGAGCGCTGCTAGCTCTCGGTCTCGAACTTTCAAAACTCCAAGGCGACAGAGAGCAAAGTCATACTTCATCGGATCTTCCGGATCCCAGCGGCGAAAAGCCTCTGTCACTTCAAGCGCCGCTTGGCGCGACGCCGCCTTTCTTTTGGTGAGTTGAAGCGCGCGCGCGATTTGAAAGAGGTGAGTGTCTAGCGGGAGCACTAAACTCGATCGTGGAATGAAAGACCAAATACCTAGATCAATGTGATCCTTTCTAACCATCCAGCGCATAAGCATGTGCCATCGTTTCGCAGCTCCTGCATGAGGGTCGGCGAGCATGAATTTAAGCCCGGGCGTTAATTTTTTGGGCATTGAGGTGAGGAGCTCATTTCGAAAATGTTGAATCCAATCGAAGATGGATCCCTCTCGCGTGGGAAATTCAGACGAGGCTTGAAAGAAATTCGTGATGGAGCCGTGATCTTTCAAAATCTTTTGCAGACCTCTGAGCAATGCCTGAATATCTTTCGAAGAATAAAATCGATAATAAGCTTTCGCCCAAATTTTTCCGATTTCATTTTCGTCGATGGATTTCAATTTCTCCGCCGGGCGCTCTCCGAGGGGAGTGACGACAGTGAGAATTGCGGCCTTCATGGATTTCACATTGCCGTAGGCGAAGAGTGCCGAGATGACCGCGATGAGTTCACGATCTTCGGCGTGTTCAAAGCGATGGGGGAGCTCTAAAGGATCCGAACCCAAAAATTCTGGACGATGAAATTGCGTGAGAGTTTGATCTAGCCATTTCCGGATTTGGATTTCATCCGGAGCTTTTCTTTTGCGCGCACCCACAGTTGTTCCTTTTCCTCAAGAGATAGCTTTTTAAAATCTTCCGATGATTTTCCTGCAAATTCTTCCATCAATTGAAAGCGCTTTAAAAACTTTTGATTACTCGATGCCGCACTCACTTCCGAATCTACACCGGCATGTCTAGCCCATTGAGCAAGAGC
>DDSI01000091.1 GCA_002343335.1 Bacteriovoracaceae bacterium UBA2394 | reverse complement strand
TTTTTCGATTCTTGTTTTGAAATATTAATATTTATTTCGTTCATGACATCGATTGCATGATTAGAAACATGAGTAGGCTTACTTCCGGCACTTAAGATTTCTGTTGAATTTCCAAAAATAGAGCGAGCCAAACCTTCCGCCATCTGGCTTCTGGCAGAGTTTGCAACGCATAAAAATAAGATCTTCACGAACAACATTCCTTTTACGACGTCTCATCTGAATCACACCGAATCAGTCGATAGACAATCGCCGCCAATGCAGCTCCTATTGCGGGGCCAATAAAATAAATCCAAATATTCTCAAATTGTCTGGCGAATAGAGCTGGTCCGAGAGTTCGTGCCGGATTCATGCTTGCGCCCGTAAATGAGCCGCCAACCAATGAACAAATCGTTACAGTCGCGCCAATGGCGGCACCGGCCATCGTTCCTTCGGCCCTCGTATCGGTTGCCACTGCAATAATGACGAAAACTAAAAAGAATGTAAGAACAATTTCCCAAACGAGCGCTCGAATGAGGTCGATAGACGGAAGTGTTACTCCAAACGAGGCGCCACTGGGAAATAAAAAGGATAAAAGCCCAATTGCAAGAATCGCTCCCGTAAATTGAGCGACCCAGTAGACCAACAATTGTCTGGCCGGAAAATGTTTGGATATGACAAACGCAAGACTCACCACAGGATTGAAGTGAGCGCCAGATAAATGCCCGACAGCATAAATCATCGAGCTGGCGACCAGACCAAAAGCAAGGCTGACATGCGCATGAGAAAGAAGCTGCGGCGACTGAACGGATAGAGCGGCGGCACCGCAACCTATAAAAACCATTCCGAAAGTTCCTATAGCTTCGGCCCCGCCCTTCTGGATTAGGCGCAACATTTACTTTTTTCCCCTCTCGGCTCAAAGCATTCGGAGACACGACATTCTTCAACAGAGGATTTTCCTTGATCGCAGGCGTTAGAAAGTTCCGATAGAGATGTCTTCATTTTCCGAAGATCCTCAATTTTTTCTTCGAGCTCTTGAATCTTTCTGGAAACACGACTCTTGAGCTGAGAGCAGGAGATCTTCGAATTTCTCTCGAATTTAAAGAGTTCCGTTATTTCGCCGAGCGTGAATCCCAAACCCTGCGCTCGTTTGATAAAACGGATTCGAATGGCATCGTGTTGAGAGTAAATTCTGAAACTTCCCGCTCCTTTGGAAGGTTGTTTGATCACACCTTCTCGTTCATAGAATCGAATCGTCTCAACATTAACTCCCGCCGCTTTTGCGAGAACCCCGATTGTTAAACGTTTTTCCACCATGAAAGTATCTTACACTCCGTACTTATGTACGGAGTCAAGCCGAGAACACCATGCTGAGAAGTTTCAGTAGCATGGAATTCCCGTAGACTACGCGCTCATGGCCTTTACCGATCGAATAAGGGAAGAGCTCCCCTCCGATAAACTAGAAAGTGCTGGGCTCAATTTATTTCTTAAGCCGCGATTTATGCATCTTTCCAAGAATCTCCAGAATCCCAAGTCTTTTCGAAAGAATCATTTTTTGAACACGCTTCGTAAATAGGTAAAAGAAATTGTTTAATGTGCTTTAGAGTTTCTTCGAGCGAAGGAGGGGTAAAGTCTAGGTGACGGTTGTTGATAAAAGCTTTCCATTGAGATTGCTTCGCGCCGTTCTTAGCAAACTCATCCGTGAAGATGAGAGGAGTGGACGTGCCAAAATCAGTTTTTCTTTTCTGAAATGTCTCCTTTATTGATTTTGAGAGTTGTTTTCCCTGAAATTCGAAGTTTTGGGAAAGAAACCAGATATCATAAAAATCTTTCATGCGGCTATTGAGAAGACCGAGTTCTATCATGGCCTGAAATTTTTCAGCGATGGTCGTCTCTCTGGGGTAACCCCGCAATTTGGGAGCTGGAAAATCAAGCAGTGTTGGAAAATTCACAAGGGTTGGCTTCGGACTAACGGTATCACCGAAGCCGATGTCTAACTGCATATTAACTCTAGCCGTATGAAGTTTCCCCTTGAAAGATGCTCGTAGCCCTTCATATTCGTCATCTTCTTTTATCCGTTCAATGGTAATAGATTTTGAATCAAAGGAAATTCCATCTTCGGAAGTGATGTTGCANNAATGTCCTTGGTTGCGCGCGTAAGATCTGGCGCCCAGACGTGCAACATGAGCGCTCCTTTAAGGACAAATTTTTCAGAGTATTTTGAGTTACTAAGACGATGTAAAAATCTTTCCATCGCATAATATTGCAGGACCTCCTCGAATGGCCGATTCTTTTGCTTCGCTTTCTCGAGCAGTCGATTGTAAACGGAAATGTCGATATTCTTTGGACTCATAGAATGGCCTCCAAATAGGGTTTCATAATTTTTTCTATTCTGCAGATCTTGGCGTATTTCATAAGTTGCTCGATATTTTTAGCTTTCGCTTTTTTTCTCCAATTTTTAAGAGCTTCGAGAGCCACATCTAGGCCAATGGTATTTCGAAACTTAAAGCAGTCCGTGATCGTTTTTTCGGGTGAAAAAATTTTAATCTCGACGCCATCGATTTCATGAGAATCAACGCCAGCGGCATAGCTTTCCTCGGAAAACCAGGAGAGATGGATAGGCGGATAATCGATGCGGGGGCGAGTCATCCCTTGCCGAAGAGCGATCCAAACTTCCCGTGGGATTTGTGTGGATAGGTTGTGGAAGCTGAGGGCTGAAATGAGGCATATGACGCCTTGGGGGATTTTACTTCCGGCAATTAGGAGATCAGGACGACTTGCCTCGGTTCGATCACTAAGGCGATAGAGCCCTCGACTAAGTTTTACGATCAGACCTTCTCGCTCCATCTCGTAAAGGGTGCGAGGATGCAGGCCCTCTTTAAGGGCCTTCGAAGTGCGCAGAAGACCCCCATTTTTTTCGAAAAGCTTGATGCCTTTGCTAAGAGGTCGATTTGATGTCCTTTCCATATGGATAATATTACATATAATTATTAATAAGTATAGGTGTTATTATCCTGATAATAAGTTGAACATTTGAATATCAGCGGCCCAATAC
>DDSI01000086.1 GCA_002343335.1 Bacteriovoracaceae bacterium UBA2394 | reverse complement strand
GTCTACACGCTTATCCTAGAGATCGACACTCGTGATTTCGGTCAAAATCGATATTCCGTTTTACTTGGACTCAATCGCACGACGGACTGTCTCTCTAACTTTCAACTTGCAACCGAAGAAACGAAAGCCAGCACTTCTGAAAAGGCTTTTCAGTTTGGCATGGACGTTTTAAGCGTTTCCAAGAGAATTGATTTTAATTCCGGATCAACCGAGTTTCCTGCCGATCTCGATATTCGAATGAAGGTCCAAAACAAGGATTCGCCGAAAACGGTGGCCGATACTCCAGTCCGCGTGATCTTGAACGATGGCGATCCGATCGATTTGAAGACAAATTCGGATGGAGTAATCTCCTTTAGACATCATTTGATCTATTTGCCTTACGAAGCCGAACAGAATTTTCATGTGAAAATCTCTTTCGAACTTCCGACTCTTCCAACGCCCCCACTAGAGAGCTTTTATTTGATCGTTAATTTGGAAAATGATCCACAAGGGGCCTTTGTGGAATACCGAAAGACGGATTCTCTGGGGGCGGATTTCCGACCGTTCCCCCCTGGAGCGGAAGAACCCCCAATTTTTTATCTCACGGATTTGTCTTGGAACTCCAGGGAAGCGGCAATCTTGACGGGGAATTTACGACTCACACGCGCTACATTTAAAGGCTTGACGACTAAAATAATTCCGAATGCTCGTATTCGAGGAAAATCTTTCGCTCTTACGAACGCGGATCCTAAAGAGATCCTCATAGATCTATATTCGGATGTGAATGGACGATGGCAGTGGACACTTCCTGCGGAGGCTGTCGATACAAAATCAATCGCATTCGCCTTGGATCTTCCGGGTTTTCCAAAAGCTTCACGACTTTATTTCCTCTTGAGGATGGAAAGCTTAGAAGCCGCGGTTCTTAGTGAAAATGAAATCATTCAGATGATTGGTTCAGAAACCCCACTCGCCAATCTCTATGAGCTCAGCCCTGGATTTTAGCCAAGCGTTCGAATTCCGGATGCTGTAATCCCATTTCCAGACAAACGCCGTCTCGAAAAAGAAGCCAAAGATCGAGCGCATTACGAAGCACTTCCGTTGCTTGATCTTCGAGTTCAGGCGAGTTCAACTCTTGCAAAACTGATTCCCACGCAGATTTTCGATGAGCACCTTCTACCGCGTGGTGAGAACGCACGAGATCCATGTCTGAAACTTTCAAACCATGATGCTTGTGAAGGCTATGATTCTTCAATTTTTGCTCGAGGGTTTTCGTGTTTTTATAGTTTTTCTCAAGCCGAGCGCGGTCTTCGATACTTCCTTCCACAAAAATCGTGAGAAGAACCGCACCGAGTCTCCAATCCATGGTGAGCGTGACGAGATCGATGTAGGAACGATAAGCAAGACTAGTCGGCAAGAGAGAGATCTTCGTGAAAGCCTTTTCGGGATAGCCTAGGCCTTTCATCATTTTTAAAAAGAGATCTGGATGGGATTTATTTTTAGAGAACTCTGCAGACAGACCGCCCGTTTGTTCTTCATAAATATTTTCAGCTAAATCTCGAATCAATTGCGAACGATGTGCGGGCACACGACCCATTACACGGGCAAGAAGAAGGGGGAAGTCTCGAACATACACTTCAAATTCCTGCTGAAAGTGGGAGAGAAGCTGTTGTTTGGTTATCTTCTCTCCAGTGATTTGCGACCACCCCCAGTGGTGCTTCTGATCCATGACGGATAGTAAACGCTCTTGCAGACTGCCATTTGATTTTGCCATGCAGGTCTAATTTTCGATCTTGCGCTGGATATAATCAATTTTATTAATTGCACTGCCATTCATCGACCGGACGTGGATGAGGTAACGCCCATTGGGGATGCGAGTTCCATCGGGATTGGCGTCCGGGATCATGACGGTATGAAAATACGGCAAGATTGCATCCTGACAGTCGGGGTCCATTTTAACTTGAATGATCGGAAGAACTTCGAGGATACCGGGCTTGGTCATGCGAACGGGGGTTGGCTCGTCGCCGAATTTCATACATCGATTCGTGAAGGTGACTTGAAGGATGAGCTCCTTTCGATTTCCTTCCTCATCGTTTTTAAGAAAAATCGTTTGCACGGGCGCGTAAATAAAATTATCCACTCGAGGATTTTTTGCCTCATGCACGGTGAGCACTTCTTTTACAGTAGTCCGCGATTGCATGTTGACGATTCGATAGGTTCCTTGCGCGAGGAGTCCTAAGTCCACAACGCGCATGAATGGAACTTTCACTTGCAAGCACATGCCCTTGTATTCGTAGGCAGTGGGGTAAAGATAAACGACCTTATTGTCGCGATCGACTCGCGACTGTACGGGGCCGATCGACTGGCAAGAATTAGCGAACTCGCCAGCGAGAATGATTTGCGCATTGTCGTTATCGTCGAATCCCATCGGCGTGTAGTACGTCTCGACCGGCACTGGAATGAGCTTGTGGGTGGCGGATCCAGTCGTCGGAATTTCCGGAAGTGTCGCTTGCGCGGTAAGTGCGGTGGCTAAGGTTGCAATTGAAAAAATGGTTAACATGATTCCCCTCCTAAACTTTTAGCCATTAAATGCAGTGGTTCGGAGGAGGTCACTTGTTTTTTTAAAAAACTGCCCTTAGGGGTGGGACAAGATGCGTTAAGGTTTGGGATCAGGAGGAAAGATTTTTTCAGTCTGTTCTTGAAATTCATCGACGATAAATTGCGTATACGTAGGGACGCGAATCATCTCGAACTTTCCGAGCGCTCCGTAGCTTCCTGGAAATCCATCTTGCCCGCGGGAGCCTGAGCTTTGCCCGGT
>DDSI01000104.1 GCA_002343335.1 Bacteriovoracaceae bacterium UBA2394 | reverse complement strand
GAGATACCTTTCGCCAATCGAATGTACCTCCCAAAATGAGGATGCGGGCCTTCGAAGAGAGTTCACGAGCTTGAATCCCCTCAGAAAGTGAAGCCACCGCAAAATCTCGCACTCCAATTTTCCAAAGTTCCGGAAGAATGAGCGAAAGATCATGGCCGTACGCGTCCGCTTTCACCATGGCCATCACCCGGGCGTCGGGTCGATGCAACTGCGTCTGAGTTTTCACTTCACGTTGAATGCGCTTCAAATTTTGAGCTAAAACTTTTCGCGACAACAGCGCCGCGGCGGGTCGCAAAGGAAGGGAAAACATCTGTTAGAAAGTCACATGAAGCGTCCGGATTGTAAAATTAAAACAAAATTCCAACTAAGCACGCAGAGCTGAAAGTCGCCAAATTTCCTCCGATTAACGCTTTCACTCCCAAACGTGCAAGATCGGCTCTCCGCGTGGGCGCCATCGAACCAATCCCCCCAACTTGAATTCCTATCGACGAGAAATTTGCAAAACCACAAAGGGCATAAGAGGCAATAAGTATCGTCCGATCCGAAAGGGTTGTGCTCAAATCCGCCAAACTGACATAGGCGACGAACTCATTCAGCACGACTTTCTCTCCCAGAAGCCTTCCCATCGAAAAAATTTCCCCAGTGGGAACTCCCAATAGCCAAGCCACAGGAGAAAACATGTAACCAAACACTTCTGCTAAGGTGATTTGCCAACCGAGCCAACCGGTCACCACCTGGAGCATTCCATTCATCAAATAAACGATCGCAATAAAAGCGATAAGCATCGCTGCAACGTTCAGCGCCAGATAAAGCCCCTCTGAGGCCCCGCGTGTCGCCGCCTCGATCACGTTGGCGTCCAACTTCTCAGCACTTTCGGGAGGTAAATCATCGGCCATTTTCTTTTTAATCTCGGGCAGGAGCATTTTCGAAATGAGAATTGTGGCCGGGGCAGACATCAACGAAACCGTCAGCAGATGTCCCGCAATGTCAGGAAATCGGTTGTGCAGCATCGCCACGTAAGCCGCCATGACACTGCCCGCTACATTGGCCATTCCGCCAATCATCACACAAAGTAGCTCGGAGCGACTCATCGCAGGCAGGTAGGGCTTGATCGTGAGAGGAGCTTCCGTTTGACCCAGAAAGACATTGGCCGCCGTCGAAAGACTTTCCGCCCCTCCCACTGGCATCAGTTTCTTCATTACCCACGCCATGGAATGCACGATTTTTGGAAGAATCTTTAGGTAATAAAGGACAGCGACAAGAGCCGAGAAGAAAATGATGGTCGGTAACACGCGAAATCCGAAGATAAATCCTCCAATTTTTTCTTCATCCACAAGAGGGCCAAAGACGAATCTGGCACCTTCATCCGAAAAACTTAGAAGTTTAATGAAGGCTACGTTTAACCATTCAAAGAGAAATTGGAAGATCCCAGGAATATGAAGGGCCGGAATTCCCAAAATGAGAAAGGCAATGATCAATTGAAGTCCTAAACCCCACAGGACGATCGAGCGCTGAATTTTGCTGCGATGTTCAGAGATCAGCCAAGCAAATCCCAAAATCGTACATAGACCAAGGAGGGCCTGAATTCGTTCCATGGCACTCTCTTTAATGGGGCCGATTGGTCAAAAACAAGCATTACTAAATCGGGAGATTCATTTAATTTGAAAGGATGTCGTCCACAGCCGCCTTTAAAGTTGGCGGATATATCAAAACATACTGTTCTCGCTGTTGCCTGGAGCTAGGCCATACCATTGTAGCCATGATGAGCGGCTCACCTGCTCGCGTGCGATGCGACACCTGTCGAAGTGAGCGAAACTATCGGGCCCCCAAAACTACTCGAGAGATACTCACGCGAAGGGAATCTCGTCCGAAAGTTTCCGCATCTCTAGAGGATGTCTACGATCGACGAATCAAGGAGTTAGCTCATCAAAATGCCAAGCCTTACAAGTTAGATGGGGTTTTTGAAGTTAACGATCTCGTGGATCATCCCACATTCGGAAGGGGGATCGTCACGAAGGTAATTTTTCCAGATCGTCTTGAATTGATGTTTCGAGACGCGACAAAAGTGTTGGCTAACAAGCCTAAGCCGCCATCACCTTCCGATCAGGCAAAGTGAAGTAAAAAGTCGACCCCTCTCCCACCCTGGAATCCACCCAGATTCTTCCGCCATGCCGTTCGATAATCTTTTTTGCAACCGCTAAGCCAATTCCTGTTCCGGAATACTGCTCTCGTGAATGAAGTCTTTGAAAGACCTGAAAAATCTTATCGAAATAGCGAGAATCGATCCCAATTCCATTGTCCCTCACACCAATTTGCCAACCATTGTCCACTTTCTCGCCACTGATGTGAATGTGAGGATTTCTTGAACTTTTATATTTGATCGCATTTGAAATTAAATTCTGAAGCAACTGAACGAGTTGAAAGCGATCTCCAAAAACTTCCGGCAAGTTTTCAAATTCCACTTTCGCATTGGTTTCCTGAATCAGCCGCTGAAGATTCGCCGTAGCTAAATCGACAATCTCAGAAAGTTGTAAGTTATCCTCCGTAAGTTCCAATCGCCCCACTTTTGAAAAGGTGAGGATGTCGTGAATCAATTCCTGCATACGGCGGGCCGAGCTGACCGCTACTTCA
>DDSI01000212.1 GCA_002343335.1 Bacteriovoracaceae bacterium UBA2394 | reverse complement strand
GATTCCAAGCATCGTCCTGAGCATCCGGTTTCGATGGACTCGCTTCGAAAGATCCCCTCTCGATGGCAATTTGGAAAGCGATTGAAAAAAAATCGGGCCCACGAGTCGCATCATCGTACAAAAGCAGTAAGTTCTAACGATTCTTAAGACCGTCCAATTGAGCCGATGCCCACTTTTGTTTATCGGCATCTTTCATCTGTTCAGCGATTTCTCGAGCCAATTGAAACGATTCGGCCTTGAGAGAAGGAATGCTTTCATTCTCGGCGGAACGCACACTCATATCCCAAGCTTTGGAAAGATCATTTTTCGACATTGCATTCTCAGCGCCCAAGCGAAGCAACATGGAGTTATTGGGATTTTTATTTAATCCATTTTCAATCACTTGATCCCTTTTAGCCGCGTCTTGTCTGACAAAAAGGACGTCACTGTAAACCAAGGTAATTCGAGCGTCGTCAGGATGCTTTGCGTGAAGACCTTCGATCTTCGTCATGCCTTCGTCAGGTTCTCCTTTGGACTCCGTCACTTGTAAAAGTGTGTAGAGCGCTTTTACATTCGATGGATTTTTTTCCAAAACCTTGTCGAGTGTCGACATGGCTTCATCATACTTACCGCGCTTACCTTGAATCTCCGCCAAAACGGATGCTGCAAAGTGATTGTCCGGATCCATCGCGACCAATTTTTCCACCGCGGCTTGGGCTTCCTCTAAGTTCCCGGAGTTGACATGGTAGTCGCCCTTCAGTGCCACATAGTGTTTTACTTTAGGGTGCTCCGAAATAAGCTCATCTAATTTTTTAAGGTACTGCTCATCTTCCCCCCTGGCGTAAAGCCCGGAGAGCTTCTCGAGTTCAACTTGAATTTCAGGCGTGATCGGATCTTTGATCGAAGGGCCATCATTCATAAAGGAAATCGATTTCAGTCGAGTATCCGACCAGATAGATGATCCCAAGCCTGCGGATTTTTCGGAGTCCTTCTGTGCATCGGGATTTGCCGTTTCGTCTATCGGCGAAATTTCCTTCCCCGACCCTCGCTGCTCCCAAATATCGCTTCTCGCTGTGGAACTTCCGTCATTTCGAATGACCAACTTGTAGGTTACGCCGGCAACGAGAAGCCCTAGAATTCCGACTACCGTGAAATAGAGAATACGACCTGACATGGGCGGTTATATACCACAGGGAGCTCTTACAATAAAATGACAGTATTTTCAGGATGTTAAGGGGTGATTTGAGCCTTTAAAGCTTCAATCTTTTGCTCCCTCTGGGCCTTTAAAATGAGGGAGCGCTCAGCCAATCGCTGCAGATCGACCTCCGCGATTTCGTTCAAATTGAGACGTCGAATCGCTTGATGAAAGATTCCGTTCCACCCCACGTCCACGAATTCCATCAGATTTCGGAACTCGTCCTTCGATAGCTCACGAAGCGTCTTATCCATATAAGCCATGTGGCTTGGTGAGAGATTGAGCTCGGAAGGACTGAGGTTCTTCAAATGGGCGTAGAGACGGCGCATTTGGTTTTGCTCCAAAAGATTCACGAAATCTTCCACTTTCAGCAGCTCAAAAATTTCTTGTCGCCCTAAATGCTCTTGGATGGTCGACATTCGCTCTGACTTCGGCATGGCTTCAATGCGAATCTGAATTTCGCGAATGAATTCGGCGGGCAACGCACGCTCGCGCTCAAGCGCTTCACGCGCACGTCCTGGCAAAAGATCTCGGTGATTTCGATACATCTCGATGCGTTGCTGAAGTTGATCTTGATGCCCACGGCGGAGAAGTCCATCGCTCGGCGCCTGACCGGATACCGACTGGGTCAGTGGCTGTGAGAGAACGATGCTATCCGATGCGGATCGGAAAACTTCGCCAGGCTTCACTGCGCTATCCATCGCCGGCTTTCCATTGCCTAGAGATTGAACGACGGGCGCTTCCTCCCCAGCAAGTCGTCTGTAAGAATCCTTCAAGCGAGTGAGATCCGCATAGAGCGAGCCCATATAAGGATCATAGCGGCGAGCTTCAATTTGCGCATCGCCAATCAGTCGCACGAGCCGAGGTTCCCCAAGGATCGCGGCCAGACTTTCATACGGCGTCGTCTTCAAGCCAGCCCGCACATCCTCAATCGAGATTGCTTCGACTTTCGCCTTCGAAATGCTGGCCATATTCATAAGCTCTTCAGGCGTGAACTTGTGAGAAGCAAAATAAATTCTTTGCTCGCGGGAGAGGTCCTTGAGTTCGATCGCATTGGCCACTTCATCGCGGTTAATGAGACGTCCGAGAACCCCTTTCTTCTCAGCCACCACTTTTGCGAGCAACTGATCGCGTTGACTTTCATACGCCTTCAAAAGCGCATCTTGAGAGGCACCCTTACGAACGCCTAAATTTCGCAAATCCGAATTTTCCATGCGGCCCTCGATAGATTTGCGAAGGTGAATTTGGGCTTGCTCCACTTCGATCTTGCGCTGCGAAATTCGGTAGGCCCACTGTACTTCCGTTTCGGTAAAATACTTTATCAGAAGGCTCGACGGAACGCGTTCCAAGATAAAACTTCGCTCCATATTGAAGGCCAATTCCGGATTCGTGCTTCGCAACGCCACAACTTCCGGAGGCAAATCAAAGCGCCCCATTTCACTCGCGATGCGATCCAACTTCGCACGATCAATCAAACGCTCCACTTGCTTCTCCCGCATGGCCACTTCGAGCATATCGATCTGAGATAAATTTTTCGGAATCCCAATCGATTCAAGTGCGGGGCGCTGACCTGATTGGACACTCAAGACGGACTCCAATCGTCTTCCAGGCGCAAGAGCATTTAAAACGCCGCGAGCATGTGAATTCATTTGATCGAGCGAAACATTTTCAATCGAACGTTGCGGCATGCCAAGCGTTTCAAGCGCACGCTCGTCTTGACCCGCTTCTACTTTAGCCAGCAATCTTTCCGGACTGACCGGCGCCGTAGGCTTGCTCTTCATCATGGAAAGTCCAATCACCGCTTCGGACGGAAGGATACCGGGATAGCGCTCCAACGCTAACTTGAAACTCGCAATATCAAACTTCCCGGTACTTGCTTTATCAAAAGCGCCAATTCGTTGAATTTTTTCACCCGCTCGATTCAGCTGATAGATGTCCACGCGATCTCGCGCAAAATCGATTTCCGTTTGAAAATTAAAGCGATCCTTAAATGCAAAAATTCCTTCCTTGGAAGATACGACTTCCCATCCTCCGGGCAGGTGCAAGATGCGAGGGGTTTTCTCTCCTACCTTGCCGGTGTAACGAACGAGCACGGTGCTATCCGGAAGCTGGGCCATGGACATATTGATCCCGACATCGCCGACAATGACGGGAATGGTTTTTCGATGCGATCCCGTGACCGATCCCACCATTCTCTTTATCCATCCGGCCGAAGGATCGGCTACAAATTCAACGTCTACGACGCGCGGATTTACCGGTACTCGTCCTAGAGCTTCAACGCGAGATAAATTGGACATGAATGTTGGAACGCGGGCGAAACCAAGATTCATCGAACTGAGCTGATCCATCGCTTTTGCCGGATGGTCTCGCTCGATCGCAATGGATTTCGATTCCGCACCCGTCACAAGACGGAACTCTCCATTCATCGTAAAGAGGCCCCGCGCTTTCGCTGGAAGTTGAATAGCATCGGGCAACCCTGGAACTTCGACGATTACCTCGGCCTTTGCATTTGTGCCCACTGAACCTAGCCATTCCATTTTAGCATTGTAGTAATCCACAATCGTAAATCCTCTTTCTTCGAGTGGCCGCGTGAGGGATGTCGCAGGACTCTGGGGCTCATAAGTTCGCTCTTTAACGAGATTCCAAAACATATCGCTCGTAAGACGCGGCTGACCGTCGGACCCCTTGGCCGCGAGATCGACTCCCATTAAATTGGAAGTTGCGGAATGTCCGTGTTCAATCGCTCGAAGTCGCGGAATGATAATGTTCGTTAAAACGAATTGACCACCTGGCGATTCCCAGAATTCTGAATGGCCAAGATCCTTCGCCAACTTCAAAAGGTCTGGCGCTTCGCCAGACTGCAGAGATTTTTCATATTGCGCACTATAAGCCGTCACAAATTGTAAGAAGGTCTGGAGATCCGCACCTGAAAGACTTTCAAAGGTATTGGCAAGAACCATCTCTCCCTGTG
>DDSI01000185.1 GCA_002343335.1 Bacteriovoracaceae bacterium UBA2394 | reverse complement strand
TCGCGATGATCACGTCTGGCGCTCCGGTGAATGCAAAAAAAGCGCTCAAGATCGGGCTGGTGAGCGATGTCGTTCCCTCTGAATATCTCATCGATTTTGCGCGACGAGCGCTCCGCGAACAAAAATATTTGAATTGGTTGCCCAAAGAAACCGTCGTTGATTGGGCCATGAAGAAAACGCCTCTTAAAAAGCTAATATTTTCTAAGGCGCGTAAAATGATTTTGGAAAAGACGAAGGGACACTATCCGGCCCCGCTTCGCGCGCTCGAGGTGATTGAAAAAACATTGGACCTCAAGGATATTCGGCAAGGCTTGTTGCTGGAAGCGGCAGCGTTTGCCGATCTTGCGATTACGCCCATCTGTAAAAATCTGATCGGAATTTTCTTTGGAACGGAAGAGCTTAAGAAAGAGCGTGGCGTAGGGCCGATGGAGGCGCCTGACTTCAAACCTGCGAAGTACGATCGTATGGGAGTTCTTGGAGCGGGCATCATGGGCGGTGGGATTGCAGCCGTCGCTGCAAAAAAGGGAATTCGTGTGCGCATGAAAGATGTCGCGCATGAATCCATCATGAATGGACTTAAAACTGCCTACTCNNATATTCGATCGAGCCCACGCTCGAATTTACCGGCTTCGAACACCTTCCGATTATCGTGGAGGCGGTGGTGGAACGAATGGATATTAAAAAATCCGTACTTCAAGATTTGGAATCGCGAATTCCAGAGAAGGCGATCATCGCCACGAACACTTCTTCGCTCAGTGTGTCGGAGATGGCGACGGTGTTGAAGCGCCCCGATCAATTTGTGGGAATGCACTTCTTCAACCCTGTTCCGTTGATGCCACTCGTGGAAGTAGTTCGAGCGGAGAAAACTTCGCCGGAAACGGTCATGCAGACCGTGGCCTTTGGTCGCCAACTCGGAAAGACCGTGATCGTGGTGAAGGATCGTCCGGGATTTTTGATCAATCGCATTTTGATGCCGTTTCTCATTGAAAGTGCACATCTTCGAAATGATGGGTACTCCATTGCCCAAATCGATCGCGCCGCTGTGGACTTTGGAATGCCGATGGGTCCATTCCGATTGCTCGATGAAATAGGACTCGATACAGCGGCAAAGGTCGCAAAGGTGATCTCGGTGGGATACCCGCATATGAAGGTCACAACACTCATTGATGAGATTGTGGAGCGCGGCTACCTCGGAAAGAAAAATGGAAAAGGATTCTACAATTACGACCCGAAAGGAAAAGAGCTGGGCATTCGCTCTGAATTCCAAACCGACGATCGCGAGCCGGGCGAGCAGACTCAGCAACTCATTCAAGATCGGTTAATTTTGCCGATGGCCGGTGAAGCGGTGATGGCGCTCGATGAGGGCGTCGTGGCGACCGTGAAGGAGCTCGATTTGGGACTCATCTATGGAATCGGATTTCCTCCCTTTAAAGGTGGGCTTCTCAAATGGATTTCGTCAGTGGGAGAGCGGCAGATTTTAGATCGTATGCACCAGCTCCACCAACTGACTCAAGGGCGCCTCATTGTGCCTAAGGCATTCGAGCAGCGCGTGCAGGCCGGACAAAAGTTCGGTTACTGAGCGCTCAGGGTGATCCGCGCGACATCGGCGCCCCAGTTGCTCGTTTGCAAAATGGGGCGTGAGTCCCTCATATTGACTCATCAGAAGTCGTTGTCTAAGAAGACACACGAATGTTTCAGAAATACATCCTGAAAGCTCTGTTGCCCTCTCTGTATCTCGCGCTTTTCATTTGCGCTCGGATCTACTGGTAAGACTCACCATTTAATTTTAGTGCAGGTCATGTCACGGAGATCGACTCCCGTCACACCTACAAGCGTGCCGGTCGTGGGATTCTTTGCTTCAGCGTAGAACTCAGCGATACTCATTTGAAACTGCTCCGCTTCCATAAACACATCTTTGAACGTGCGAAGATAGACGTAGCTTTCCGTCAGAAAAGGACCGTTCATCACTTTTGTTCTTCCATAGACATCTTGAGTATTTTGTCCGGTAAGTAAATCCGCAGCGATCTTCACGGGAATTTTTACATTCTCCACTCGCTGCGCGGGAAAATCGGGAATCGACGCGGAAATCGTCGCTTCCAATTTTTCGGCTTCCGGTTTTTCTCCGGTCTTTTCCAGCGTGAAAATAAGATTGTGGGGATTTTCTCCCGCTACGGCGCAGTGGTATTGCGACGGAGCACCCACAAGAATGGTGGATGTTAGAATTAAAGCTAGCATAGGCATTCTCCTTCTTGTTCCGACAATCTGACTCAAAAATGGTCGGAACAACAAGGATTAGTGCGGGTTTGCGCTATAAAGTCGTCACGGAGATTTCGCGGCGGTGAGAGGTTCCTTTTGCCAGCTCTGCAAGTCGAGAGCTTCTTCCCAGACTAAATCTGTCTTTTGGCATGTTCCCTTTTTATTGAAATCCGCCGAGCGATACTCGGTTCCATCAAAAGCGAGGTTGAAAGTTCCGGCGTGACGAATGAAACCTTTTAAAACCTTGTAGGTTGTTTTGGTTTCTTTGGTTGTCTTCAAACATTTCGGATCCAAGCTCGCCCCACCCACATAAATAAATCCTGCAGGCTTCGCGAGATACAAATAAGCGTTCCCTCCATTTTGTCCGAGCGTGGAAAGAGGGATCAGAATTAAATCCTTCACGTCGTCGCCATCTAAATCCAAACGCGCACGCTTCAGGCCTTGGCCTTCGCCTTCGCCATCTACCCCAATGGTTTTGTAAGGATCGGTGAGGGTCGTTCCGACCTTCTGTCCAAAGACCCAGCGCTCTGAATCAACGGTTGGATTTCCTGCCGGCGTCGCAGCCGTTGTCGGCGTGGGAGTTTGTCCATCGCGTGGATCCAAGTTTTCTCCTCGGGCGTTTGCGTTGCACTGGTCCTTCAGCTCCATGCAGTTCTTTCCGGCAGAACGCATGCACGTGTTGTACTTCTCATAGCATTCCTGCGTGTTCGGGACCCAGGCCGGAGAGAGTAGAGAGCTGAGAGAGAAAACATGAATCAATAAAGTCATAGAGCGAGACTAATCACTGCAGTGCATCGATGGCACCAAGAAAATGATATTTCAGATTGTTGGACCTCCGAGGGCGATGACGCAAAGCCCAGGAAATAAATCGCGTACAATGAATGAGTGATTTCAGCATGCCTCATCGCCAAAAACGAAGAGCGTTGGATTGGCGAGTGCATTGAGCATTTGAAAAGCCTCTGCCATGAAATCATCGTGGTGGACACCGGCTCTACGGATAAGACCATGGACATTGCGCGAGCTAAAGGTGCTCGAGTTTCTCAAATCAAATGGGAAAATGACTTCGCGAAAGCGCGCAACGCCAGCATGCAAAAAGCCACGCAGCGCTGGATCTTGATTATCGATCCGGATGAAAGAATCGCTCCCGCGGACATTCCAAAAATAAAAGCCCTTATCGAGACGAAAGACGTGATCGCTTACTCCTTCAATTCAAGAAACTATTCTGAAAATCCCGCGGCCAGTGGATTCATCCCCAATCGCGGAGAGTACCCCAGCGAGGAAAAGAATTATCCCGGCTATTTTGAAAGCCGAAAGGTGCGTTTATTCCAAAATATTCCGAGCATTCGCTTTGTAGGTTCCGTGCATGAACTTGTCGAATCCACAATCACGGGAAAGACCGTGGCGAGTAATATTCCGATTCACCATTACGGCTCCTCAAAGGCTGTGAATGAAGAAAAGCAGAAGAAGCCCTTCTATCAAGCGCAGGGCATGAAGAAGGTGGCCGAGAATCCGAAAGATTGGAAAGCGCACTTCGAGCTCGGCGTGGAATATTTAGGAGCATCCGAGCATGTGAAGGCCTATGGGGAATTGGAAAAGGCACGTGCTTTGAAACCCACGGATCCATTGATTCTAAGTAATTTAGGTTACGCCTACAT
>DDSI01000038.1 GCA_002343335.1 Bacteriovoracaceae bacterium UBA2394 | reverse complement strand
CTTACGATGAGTTACGAGGGCCTTGGAAAGATGTCGGCTCATTGGAAGAAGACCACGTGCGACGAAACTATTTCTCACGATTGCAAAATGGTGAAATTCGAGGCCTCCGAAGATGACCAAGGCAACGACTGTGCTTTCGTTAAGTCTGTATCAAGATGTCTTTAAAAAATTGACCTCCGACCTTTGCCGATAGAAGCTTCCTCTCAAGCCGTCTATTCTAGTGGTTGAGACGGGAAACTCCATTCAGAGGAAGCGACGATGAAAAGACCAACAAAAGTATTGATGCAAATGCACCGATGGCGAATGCGACATCTTTTGTCCGCCGCGCTTCTTACCCAATTTGGCGCGATCACACCTGTGTTCGGAAGGCCGATGGATGCTTCTAAGCCTGCGACGGATTCTAAAGAAAAACGTTGCGTCTCGGAAGAGGCCTTAAAAATTGTCGAAGGTTGGTCGCCCGCTCAGAGGACGAGCGATTAGCCGAAAAAGACCGAGCGCCGTTCGCTCAACTGCCGATCAATCATTTCCTGAATGACTGAACGCAGCCGTTCTGTTTCTCGATTGATCAAAATGCCGTCATTGATATCGCGAGTGGTGTACTGATCGAAGGGAATGGGCTTTCCAAAGAGGATCGTCCATTTTGTCGGCAAGGGAATCGCGCCTAGTGGACCGAGCAGAGGGAAAAATGGCGTAAAGGGGATGAAAGGTAAGCCTAGAGGCCTGGCCAAAATGGAGCTCTTATAAATGAGGGGATGGATCTCCTCCGCGCCAATCACCGCAACAGGGATGATGGGAGCTTTCGTTTTTAGAGCCAAGCGAATCACGCCTCCTCGCCCAAAGCGTTGAAGTTGATAGCGTTCGCTGTAGGGTTTGGAGATTCCTTTGATCCCTTCTGGAAACACGGAAACAATTTCATCGTGATTGAGAAGACGTTCCGCATTTTCCGGACAAGCGCGCACGCCCCCAATGCGATTCATAAAAATTCCCAAAAAGGGAAAGTGAAAGACGAAATCATCGACGAGAAAACGCAGTTCTCTTCGCGCCGGATGTTCATTGTAAATTCCAATTTTGATCATCGCGGCATCGTAGGGAAGCACTCCGGAATGATTGGAAACTAAAAGGGACCGTCCTTCAGGAGGCACGTTTTCAATGCCTAGCGTCTGTACGCGAAAATATTTGTGATATAAAAAATCGAAAAGAGGTTTGATGGTCATTTCAAAGCTTGGATCGCAGCCATACTCATCAACTTCTTCGCTTTGAATTACTTTTCGCGCCTTTTTCCAAACATCAATCGGATTGGGAAGCTGTCTTAACCACTCGGCAAGTTTGTCTCGCTTTTCCGAAGACGTAAATTCACTCAGAATCTGATCGATCCATTCTGAATCCTGAAAAGTGGCTTTCATTTCGCGGATGAATTGTCGAACGAGTTTATCTACTTCGGCGCGATCGAAGCTTTCAGGGTTTCGATAAAATGTCTCCAGGGCCTGGGAAAGCTCCTTCAAAATGCGACTCGACGTAAAGATGTTGGCTTCAGGTTTTCGATGTTCCGCAGATTCCATGGTAGTTATCCTGACTTTCTGGCCGCCTGCGCTTCCCCTTGATCTTCTCTTTTCAGTCGAGAAGAGGCTTTAAACTCTCCCTTGTAGTCTTCGAGACGGCGATATTTTGCAAATTCCACAAAGGCTTCCTTGGAACTCATTTTCGGTTCGAAGTTCATCACGCGCTTCGCTTTTTCACCATCGGCGACCCACAGATAGCGAAAGTAATCGAGGAGCCGGCCGGGCACCGAAAGAAGTTGTAGATTCCACAAAATCTGAATGACGGGATAAGCCACAAAGCCTGCTATGGGGAATCCCACTTTGTTCGCTTCGCGAAGAGCGTAGCTCAAGGGCACAACCCCTCGGCCGACAATATTAAAGATTCCCCGAAAATCTTCGAGAACAGCTTTTTCAAGTGCATCGGCCGCATCATCCTCCGATAGGAACTGCATAAGCGGATCATATCCAAGCAAGGTGGGCACGATTCGTCGGCGGAACAGTTCCGTGAAATAATTTTTGGAGCGCGGCCCAACAATCAGGCTGAATCTTAAAGTTGTGATTAAAATTTGCGGGGCATCTTGATGGAGAGAGGCAACTTGCTTTTCCGCTTCGACTTTGTCTCGGACAAAGTGGGCAACGGGGTGAGGATCCAGAGGAGCGCTTTCAGCGATGTAATTTGGATTCTTCGGAGAAGCTCCGTAAACTGCGGTCGTTGAGCAAAAGACAAATTTTCGAATTTGAGCAGCCTTCGCGGCACTCACCATATTCAAGGTTCCGATCACTTCCAGTTCATGCGCATTCACCCATTGCAAGGAAGGATTGTTCTTTGAAGTGGCATGAACGAGAACCGTCGCTCCGATCTCTTTCAGTTTCTCTGCAAGCTTGGCATCGGCACCTGGCTCAATCAGATCCATTTTTAAAAACCGAAGTTTTTTAAATTTTTTCGAAGTCTTTGGCGGATGAAGGTCAATAGACCAAAACTCCTGAATCTTAGGATTTCTTTCGAGTCGATCCAAAATCAACTCACCTAAAATGGTATTCACGCCAATGATGACGATTCGATCTTCCGCATTTATCGGTGTGGGCGTTGCTTCGTTTTGCATGGACATTCTTCTCGCGCTTTAGTCCATTCATTCTAACCCTATGATTGAGCGTTTGGCACCACATCTTGTAAATCAAATCGCCGCAGGAGAAGTCGTAGAGCGGCCGAGCTCCGTTGTGAAAGAACTCGTGGAAAATTCTCTAGATGCCGACGCGTCTAAAATTCAGGTGAGTTTCGAACAAGGCGGTATGAAGGTGCTCCGCGTCGAAGATGATGGCTCGGGAATTTTGGAGTCGGATTTGCCTCTTGCCTTTGCGCCGCATGCCACTTCAAAGCTGAGATCCTTTTCAGACTTTGCAACGCTAGCAAGCTTTGGCTTTCGAGGAGAGGCCTTGGCGTCTGTGTCTTCCGTGGCCGAGGTAGAAATCTGGTCCGCCGGCAAAGCGTCGACTCGCGGAAATCGCGCGCGCGTCTCCTTTGGGGCACCGCCCGAAATTGAAGCTGCCGACAATCGATTGGGAACTTGCATCGAGGTGCGGAATCTTTTCCGACAGACTCCTGCACGCTTGAAATTTTTGAAATCTACGCGGGGAGAGTCTCAGTCTATCCAAGCGGTCGTAAAGCGCATGGCGCTATCGCATCCGAGCGTTGCTTTTTCTTGTCAGGATCTGGAAACGGGCCGAGGTTTTTCGGTCCCATCACAAAGTTTAGAAGAGCGGGTGGCGTGGTTTAGTGGATCGGAGGAATTTCCCGACATTTGGAGACTTATTCAAAGTGAAGACGGTGCGTGGAAGGTGAAAATATTTGCTCTCAATCCGCGGTGTATTGGAAAGGTGAGAGGCCAGGTGCATGTCTATTTAAATGGGCGATTCATACGTGACTCGAAGTTAGAGTTTGCGGTGCGACGGGGGTACGAAGGATTTACCGAGTTTCCGCGCGAGATGGCGGCCTTTGTCTTCGTGGAAGGGTCGCCGGAACTCTTTGATGTAAATGTTCACCCCATGAAATTGGAAGTGCGTTTTCAAAATCCTGAAGCTTTGTTTTCGCTCGTAGCGCGGGCCATCAAAAAGGATTTGGAAGGACTGCATCGCATGGTTGAAGATGCCCCGGGTTTGGAGATGCCTCCCATTGACACCCCTCCACCTCCTTCTCGGTTAACGTTGATTCCTTTCGAGTCGGTCGAGGCCCGTCCGGTTTATCCTCGAACGATGGAATCGGCGATGCCATTTACTTCAACGAAACCGCTCCTTCCGGAAGCTTTCGAAAACCCTTGGATTTATCTAGATGCGCTCGACAACACCTACTTGATTTGCCGTCGAGGTTCGGATCTGTATCTTTTCGATCAGCATGCGCTTCACGAACGCATTCTCTATGAGAAATTGCGAAAAACTTACGAAACCGGTGCGCCGCTCGAACGGCAGCGACTGTTATTTCCCCAAACCGTAACGCTCGCTCGAGCGGAGGATCTTCTGCAGCAAGAGCAGCTTCTCGAACGACTGGGATTTGAAATTCGCTCGTGGGAAGCACAATCGTTGCAAATCGTGAGCGCGCCTTCGATCGTAAAGCGCGGGTATCAAGAAATATTGGAAGCCGTGGCAAATTGTGGGGAAGGGGCAAATGAGACGGTCATGAGAGATGTACTGTCCACCATCGCCTGTCATTCTGCGGTACGAGCGCATGACCGTCTTTCTCAGGCTGAAATTGAAAAGCTTCTGAAGGACTTCGCTGGTGGCGATGCTCTCGGCCATTGTCCCCATGGTCGCCCAACCTATGTGCGATTTCAGCAGAGGGATCTTGAGAAGCTCTTTCATCGTGTGATCTAACGGGCTCCATGCTTTGGGTCATCACAGGTCCAACGGGAAGCGGTAAAACGGCATTGGCCGAAGCTGAGGCGCTGAATTCAAAGCGAAGTATTTTCAACGCCGATGCCTATCAATTTTACAGAGAAATTCCTATCCTCAGCAATCAGCCCGCAGAGGCGAGCGCAAAAAATTGGTCGTTTCTCGCCGATCGAACTCTTTCAAATCCCTTGAGCGCCGGAGATTTCGGACGGATGGCTGCGGAACATCTTCAGTCGGATTCGCTTTGGGTGGGAACAGGCCTCTACTTGGGCGCGGCCCTCTACGGGTTAGATAGCGATGGAAGAAAGGGCACGCCCTTTCAAAGTAAGGCGCGGGTGCCCTTTAAAATGTGCGTGCTCGATCCTGATCGAAAGGAGCTCTACCGATCTCTCGATAAGAGAGTGGATGACATGATGAAAAAGGGCGCGCTCGACGAGGCGCGCAATGTTCAAAGGCTGATGGAGAGAGGAAGTGTTGCAGTTTCTAATCCAGTTTTGAAGGCTATCGGGCTTAAGCATTTGCTTCTGCATCTGGGCGGAACCGTGGGGCTCGAAGAGACGCTGCGTCTCTGGAAGCGCGATACGCGTCGGTTGGCGAAGAGACAATGGACCTGGTTGCGGAAATTTTGTCCTCCCACGCGCTCGGAACAGGTTCAAATCGAATGGATATCCAACCTTGCAAGCCGCCGAGCCTTTCCCTAAAAATGGTACCCGGAGTTCGATTTGGAATCACAGCCTCAGAAGCGTCGTCGTTATCTTGAATTTGAAAAGCCTCTCCAGGATTTGGACGCGCAGATTCAACAGCTTAAAAATTTGCGGCTTCAGGGTAGCGTGGACGTATCCTCAGAGATTCGCGCGCTGGAAGCGAAATCTGGGGAACTCTTGGAATCGGTTTGTAATTCTCTCACCCCTTATCAAATTGTTCAGCTAGCGAGACATCCTGATCGCCCTACGGCTCTNNATTACATCCAGTTTCTCTTTCAAGATTTCGTAGAATTTCACGGCGATCGTACCTTCATGGATGATAGTTCGATTGTGGGCGGGATTGGTGGACTCGACGGAGTCTCCTGTATGATTTTGGCTCATCAAAAAGGCCGCTCTACTCAGGAAAATATGCAACGAAATTTTGGCATGCCCCGACCGGAGGGATATCGAAAGGCGATGCGACTGATGGAGCTGGCAGAGCGTTTTCGACTTCCGCTCATTTGTTTGATTGATACGCCAGGTGCGTATCCTGGAATTGAAGCAGAAGAGAGAGGTCAAGCGCAGGCGATTGCCGAGAGTATTTTAAAGCTTACCGATCTCAAAACGCCGATCATTTCGGTGATTCTAGGAGAAGGCGGGAGCGGTGGTGCGCTTGCTTTGGCGGTGGCGGATAAACTTTTAATGCTCCAGTATTCCATTTACAGCGTCATTTCTCCTGAAGGATGTGCTGCCATCACTTGGAAGGATGGGGCTTATGCATCTCAAGCCGCAGAAGCACTCCGATTGACGGCGAAAGAAATTTTGAAGGCGAAGGTGGCGGATCGAATTGTTCCTGAACCTCTTGGAGGAGCGCACCGGGACGCTTATCACGCCGCCACTCAGTTAAATNNGTTAAAGAGTGCGATTCAAGAAGAATTGAAGTCGCTCTCCAATCAGCGGTTGGAAGATTTAATTCAAAAGCGATTCGAGAAGTTTCGCGTTCTAGGGCCGGTCGCGCAACAGGGTTCCACGCAGCAGCGGATCGAGGCGGGGAAGTGACGGCGAAGATCCTCATCGCCATCGATGGTCCCTCAGGCTGCGGAAAATCGACGGCCTCGCATAAATTGGCGGAGCGCTTTCAAATTCCCTGCATTGATACAGGCGCGATGTATCGTACGGTGGCCTATTTCGGGATTTTAGAGGGGATTGATTTGGAGGCGGAAGATGCATTATGCGCTCTCGCCAATCGATTGAATTTTCGTTTTGGTCATGAGACGTCTGGGTTTTATGTAGAGTCGTCATTCGATGGGAAGCCTTTTGAGCGGCGGGGTCAAGAAATTCGAACGCCGGAGGTTTCGATGGGCGCCTCAAAGGTGGCGCGTCTTAAAAAATTGCGGGCCCTTCTTGTTTCTCAGCAGCGGAAGATCGGGTCCGAATGCGGAGGCGTGATTGAAGGGCGTGATGCAGGGACCGTCATTTTCCCAAATGCGCCGATCAAATTTTACCTGACGGCCAGCACGGAAGAGCGCGCGAAGCGGCGAACGGAGGAACTTCGAGCGAAGATGGGCGCCAAGGCTCCCAGTTATGCCGAGGTCCTCAAAGACACGAAGG
>DDSI01000254.1 GCA_002343335.1 Bacteriovoracaceae bacterium UBA2394 | reverse complement strand
GATTTCTCCCTTCACGAGGGCAACGTGTTGAGCACTGTCTACCGTGTTCGAAAATACAAAGAATTTGAAGTCTGCACCAAAGCGCGACGGAAGTTTTGCAAATCCTTCATTTTGAATGAGCGACTCATTCACCATGCGATAGCGAATGAGTTCAGCAATCGTGCCAATTTTCAAACCGTGGCGAGTCGCGAATTTTTCTAAATCATCTCGCCTTGCCATCGTGCCGTCTTCATTCATGATCTCGCAAATGACGCCAGCGGCTTGTAGCCCTGCAAGGCGCGCGAGATCCACGCTGCCTTCCGTCTGACCCGCGCGCTTCAAAACTCCACCGGGCTCAGCGCGCAATGGGAAAATATGACCCGGCATGCAAATATCGGCCGGACCCGATTTCGGATCGATGGCCACCTGAATCGTGCGCGTACGATCCGCCGCAGATATTCCCGTTGTCACGCCTTCTCGAGCTTCGATGCTCACGGAAAAGGCCGTCCCAAACTTAGAAGAGTTGTGTCGCATCATCATAGGGATTTTCATGCGATCCAAAATTTCGGGATCCAGGCTTAAACAGATGAGGCCGCGCGCCTCTTTGGCCATGAAATTGATTAGTTCGGGAGTGACTTTATCGGCCGCACAGACGAGATCGCCTTCATTTTCGCGATCCTCATCATCGACCAGAATAATCATCTTTCCTTCGCGTAGGTCTTCAAGCAATTCGGGAATGCTGGATGTTTTCATAAGGCTCCCCTCACTTTTAAGATTCGCTCCACATATTTTCCAAGCATGTCGACTTCAAGATTCACCGCCTCACCGATTTCGTAGTGGGAAAATCGAGTGGCCGTCCAAGTGTGCGGAATAATCATCAATTCAAATCGATCGGGATCGAGCAGACGATTGATCGTAAGGCTCACTCCGTCCACAGCGATCGATCCCTTTTCGATGACATACGCCGAAAGACTTTGCGGGTAGCGCACGCGAGCCAACCAAAACTCGCCGTAGCGCGTAAGCTCCGTCATGTGTCCGATGCCGTCCACATGACCTTGGACAATGTGGCCGCCGAAAGTATCCCCTAGCCGAAGCGCGCGTTCCAAATTTACTCGATCGCCTTCCTTCAACCGTTTTAAACAAGTGCGCTCAAAGGTTTCCGGTGAAACTTCAGCGGAAAAGGAAGAATCGGTGAGTTTGACCGCCGTCAGACAGACCCCATTTACCGCAATGCTGTCTCCCACTTTTAGTTCGGTCACAAGGGAGGCGCGCACGATGATTTGCCCTTGATTCAAATTAAAATCGAGGGCGGCAACTGTTCCGGTTTCTTGAATGAGGCCAGTAAACAAGCGCCCTGAATCTATTCCAATTTGGAAGGGCTATCAACGGCCGCTTCGCTTTTTGTCTGGGTTATAGTGCTTCATAAAGCCCTGTACAACCACATCAGGGCCAATGAGTCGAACGTCATCAGGGGTAAATCGAATGGCCTTTTCGAGCCGCATGGAACCCCAGTCCTTGCCGAGGGAGTAAGTGGCTTGGCCACCCAAGAATCCCTTTCCGTAGTAGACAACGATTTCATCCACCAGTCCTTCATCTAAAAAGCGGCCGCTTAAATGGGGACCGCCTTCGATGAGTAGATGGCAAATGTCTCGTTGGGTATAGAGTTCCTTCAACAGTTTATCCAGATCGCGCTTCTTGTCGTCGATAACGAGAACCTGATTTTTCCCATTCGCTTTGATGACTTTTAGTTTATTTGAGAAATTTCGAGGCTGACCGAAAATGACAATTTTTCTGGGGATGGGATGCAGTTTTGAGATTCTCACATTGAGAGAAGGATTGTCGGCCTCGATGGTATTCCGACCGACCGCAATCGCATCCACCTTAGCTCTCAGCCAATGCGCGTCCATCCGAGAGGCGCTCGTGGTAATCCATTTTGATTTGCCGTAGTCGTCGGCCATCTTGCCATCAAAAGTCATGGCCATCTTCAGCGTGACGTAGCTTTTCTTTTCTTTCTGATTTTTTAAAAAGGCCTGATTGATGAGGGGCGTGACCTCCCCAAGGAGACCCGTCTTCACCGAAATGCCGGCTTTTTTCAGCTGCTGAATCCCTTTTCCATTCACGAGCGGGTTCGGATCTAAATGCGAAATCCAAACGCGTTTAAATTTTTTAGAAGCGATGAGTGGTGCACAGGGTGGCGTGCGTTTCGCAGCATTTTTATGACAGCAGGGCTCCATGGTGACGAAAAGTTCCGCATTCTTAAAATCCTTAAACCCCATTTTTTCCGCGACCTCAATCGCATGCGCTTCCGCATGAGGAGTACCGGGACCCCGATGGTAGCCTCCGGCGAGAATCCGTCCGTCATAAACAATGACGGCGCCCACTCGGGGATTTGGCAAAGTCGTAAAGGGATAGTCGAGGGCCAGATCCAGCGCTCGAGACATGCATTCATCAGGCGTTAAAGACATAAGAAATGGTATCGGATGAGCTTACAAAGACAAACAAACTTGATTGTCTAAGAATCGCCTTATCCGTAGGCTGCAAGGCCTGTAATGGCAGATTCCGTTGAAAATTTCGAAGACGATCCAATCGTCCTGGTGCGGCGAAAAAAGATTCAAGATTTTCGCCAAAAGAACGTTAATCCTTTTCGCGTTTCGATTCCCCCCAAGCATTTGGCGGCGAATCTCCATGCCTCTTACGCGGCCTTTACGAAAGAGGAGCTGGATGCAAAGAGAACGCCGCTAGAATCGGCCCCCCGATTTTCGGTGGCCGGTCGAGTGTTGCTCCACCGCTCATTTGGAAAATCCACCTTTATGACCATTCGGGATCGAAGTGGTCGCATCCAACTCTTCTGCCAGGCGACGAAGCTAGATGAGGCGAGTTATGACCTCGTGAAGCACATGGATCTCGGCGATATCGTGTATGCCGAAGGAACGATTTTTAAGACGAAGACTGGCGAGCTCAGTTTGGATTGCGAAAAGCTCGCGCTTCTCACTAAAAATTCGCGCCCTTTGCCAGAAAAATTCCATGGCCTCACAGATATCGAAGCGCGCTATCGCCAGCGGTACGTGGATCTTATCTGCAATGACGAAGTGAAAAAGGTTTTCGAAACGCGCTCGAAAATCATTCAAGAGATGCGCAATTTTTTTAATGAGCGCGAATATTTGGAAGTGGAAACCCCGATGCTGCATCCACTGGTCGGTGGTGCGACGGCGCGTCCTTTTAAGACGTATCACAACACGCTCAAGATGGAGCTCTTTATGCGCATCGCGCCTGAGCTCTATTTGAAGCGTCTCGTGGTGGGCGGCTTTGATCGTGTTTATGAAATCAATCGCTGTTTTCGGAATGAAGGAATTTCAATCAAGCATAATCCCGAATTCACGATGCTAGAATTCTACGAAGCCTATGCGACCTACGAAGATCTCATGCGGCTTACCGAAGATTTGTTTGAGCGATTGGCTATGAAAATTTTGGGTTCAACGGAGATTACTTATGAGACGCACGCCGTTTCACTTCGAAAACCTTACAAGCGTATGACGGTTTTAGAGGCCCTGAAGAGCCATTCAGTGGAGAATGCCTCGGACAAGACGACGCTCGTTGGATTGCTAAAGAAAAAGGGCGTGAAGCTAAAGGGGCATGAGTCGGTTCCGGACCTTCAGTGGCTGTGCTTCGAACAATATGTCGAGGACCAATTGATTCAGCCTACATTCATTACGGATCATCCTATTGAAATTTCACCGCTGTCTCGTCGGAGTGACACACGTCCGGAGATTGCCGAGCGATTCGAACTCTACATCGCCGGTAGAGAGATCGCCAATGGCTTCAATGAATTGAATGATCCAGAAGATCAGAAATCGCGTTTCATGGACCAATTGAAACGCAAAGCCGCGGGTGATGAAGAAGCCACGGACTACGATGAAGATTACATTCGCGCACTCGAGTACGGACTACCTCCGACGGCGGGTGAGGGAATTGGTATAGATCGCTTGACGATGTTGCTCACGAATTCGTCCAGCATTCGCGATGTCATTTTGTTTCCGCAGATGAGACCTGCGGCTACGTCGAGCACTCCCCATGAATCTTGAGTTCTTTCTCGCACGACGATACATGAGTTCGCGAAAGGGATCGGGCCTTTCGGTGATCACATGGATTGCTTTGTCGGGCGTCGTACTCGGAGTGGCGGCACTCGTGTGTGTGAATGCGGTGATGAGTGGTTTCGATCGCGAGTTGCGGACCAAAATCCTGGGCAATAGCGCCCACATTCTAATGTATGCCTTTGAGAGTTCCGTCGCGACTCCGTCGGCGAAGAAAGACCTCTTTGATCGCATTCATGCAATCCCTGGCGTGGCTTCCGCCATGCCCACCATTGTAAGTGAAGGGTTCATTTTGAGTCCCCATGGAGAGTCAGAAGGCGTTCAAGTGAAGGGCGTGGACATCGACCTCGTTCGAAAGGTTTTGGATCTTGATGATTATGTGGAACGCCATGCGTGGGATGAATTTCATGGCAATGCCGTCATTATGGGTCGGACCCTCGCTCACAATTTGGGATTAAAACCCGGAGACACCTTCAATATGATTTTGAATCGCGGAGAATTTTCGCCCTTCGGAATGGTGCCGCGGATGAAAAAATTAAAATTGGTCGACACTTTTCACTCCGGCATGACCCAATTTGATGGGAGCTTTGCATATATTCCTCTTCAGGTGGCGGAGCAGCTTTTTGAATTACCGCCCAACCGCATCGAAATCCGCGCCAAGGATGTGCGAGAGATCGACGCCGTCCGTGAGCGTCTGTCGGAGAATCTAGATGACAAAATGGGAATTACCGATTGGATTTCGGAAAACAAACATCTGCTTTCCGCTCTGAAATTAGAGAAGACGGTCATGAGCATTATTTTGGCTTTCATCATTTTGGTGGCCTCGTTCAATATCTGCGGTTCACTCATCATGATCGTGAAGGAGAAGACGAAGGACATTGCGATTTTAAAGAGTATGGGCTCCCGCGATGGATCCATCTTAAAGATATTTTTCTACCAAGGATTTTTTATTGGCGTTGCGGGCACTCTCGTTGGCGTCATCTTGGGGGTCATTTTGAGTTTGTTACTGCGTGATGTGATTCAGTTTCGCTTGAGTGATGACGTCTATATGATCGACACGCTTCCTGTGGATCTACGGTTGAGCGATATTTCCATTGTGATTGCCGGGGCGCTTGTGATTAGCGCGATTGCGACGCTCTATCCGGCGCGATTGGCGGCGAGAATGAATCCCACGGAAGGGTTGAAGGCAGANNGATTGAGATGAGTCTCGTCGTTGAAAGTTTGAGAAAGTCTTATCGACGCGCGGAAGAGCAAATCGATGTGCTTCAGGGCCTTCATCTGCGACTGAATAAGGGCGAATCGTTGGCTGTGGTGGGTTCCAGCGGAAGCGGAAAATCTACGCTACTGCATTGTTTGGGTCTCATCGACTCCATTGACGGGGGAAGTATCACGCTCAATGGCTTAGAAATTTCTAACGTCAATGTGGAAGGGCGAGCGCAACTTCGCTCGGAATACCTGGGATTTATTTTTCAATTTCACTATTTGATGTCGGACCTTTCCGCGATTGAAAATGTTATGGTTCCGCTTTTGATGAAAGGCGTTCCACAGGAGGAGGCGACGACTCGCTCCAAATCCATGCTCGATCGCGTAGGACTTACACATCGTTTGCAACATCGTCCTTCGGAGCTCTCCGGCGGTGAGCAGCAGAGAGTGGCGATTGCTCGCGCGCTCGTCAACAATCCAAGAGTAATTCTCGCGGACGAACCCACAGGAAATCTAGATCCTGACACTGCTCGAAAGGTGTTTGATGTTTTAGTTGAACAATGCAAAGCTCTCGAAGCGATTTTGATTATGGCAACTCACAATTTGGAGCTCGCTAAAAATCTTCAAAGTGTTGCCACATTGAGTAAAGGGATCCTTACGAAATGACGTTCAAAGCTTTTGTTTTTCTCCCTTTGCTTCTTCTGACGTCCGCTTTGCACGCTCAAGTTGCTTCACAAGTCGATGTGGTCGGTAACGAGCGCCTGAGCGATGAAGCGATTTTGCAGTATGTGACAAGTCGTGCCGGCCAGACCATAGAGCGCACGCGCCTTCGAGACGATTTGAAGGCTCTTTATAATACGGGACTTTTTCGGGACATTCAGATCGACGTTGAACAAGGCTCCAAGGGGCCGAAGATCGTCATCAAAGTTCAAGAGAAGGATTACATTCAAGAGGTAAAGTACACGGGCAATAAAGAGATCAATAAAGAGGATCTGGATAAAGCCGTCGCGCTGAAGCTTCCTTTTCTCTGGGACGAAGCCACCGTTAAATCGAGTATTGAAAAGATTCGAAAGATCTATCGCGAAAAGGGGTTTTATCTCGTNNCCGAATCGATGAGGGAAATAAGGTTGAAGTCCGGAAAGTTTATTTTCAGGGAAATTCCGTTTTTCGAGATGAAGCACTCAAAGAAATCATGGTGACCAAAGAGGGAGGGTTTTGGAGTGCCCTTTCCGGGAGTGGGCGTTTTGATGAGGAGCTTCTCGCGCAAGTGGATGCGAAGCGCATTCAATTGCTCTACTGGAAAAATGGTTACGCCTTTGCGAAGGTAGACGAACCTTCGATCACATTCACACCGGATCGCCGAGAAGTTTTTGTTTCGTATCACATTGAAGAAGGTGAGAAGTATCATGTCGGAGACATCACTTTTTCAGGCGATTTGGAATTTATCCCCGATGCCGCCAAGACCCTTCAAACGTTGAAATCAAAGAAAGGTGAAACTTGGAGTTATTTAAAAATTCAAGATGACCTTACGACCATTCAAGATTTGTACGGAAATAAAGGTTACGCCTATACCAATGTGAGTCCCAATTGGGTGGTCAGCTCGAGCGACGATCATGCGCTCGATATTGAACTTCGCATCGACAAAGGGAGCGTCGTTTATTTTGGGTCGATTGAAGTTCATGGAAATGCCGAAACTCATGATCGAGTTGTCCGACGCGAGTTGGAAATTCGCGAAGGTGAACTTTTCAATGTGACTCGATTTAGAGATTCCAAGGAAAACTTGGAACGACTCGGGTATTTTTCCACCGTCAAATTTATTCAAAAAGATATCCTTGCGGAAAACCGAATGGATATTTCCATCGAGGTTGAAGAGAAGCAGACAGGAACTCTACAAGTAGGAGCGAGCTTTTCGTCTTTTGATAAATTTGGAATTCAAGGATCGGTTTCCAAAATCAATTTATTCGGTCGCGGCTACGATGTAAGTTTTACGGCGCTTTTTTCCGGGAAGCGTCAGTTATTCAATGCGCTTTTCCGAAATCCGCGTTTGTTCGATTCGAAGTATTCGATGACCGTTCAGGCATTCAATCAAGAATATGCCTCTGTCGATGAAACGAAAGTGTTAGAGCGCGGAGGAAGTGTCACCTTCGGATATCCCTTAACGAAGACCTGGAGTGTTTCAAGCACCTACTCCTTGGAGCAAATTAAAATTAACATTCAGGAAGTCATTCGCAATTTGTATCCCAATTCCTTTGGGCTCAATTCATCCATAGGCTTTTCGATTTCGCACGACACGCTGAATACTCGAGAAGTTTTTCTACCCTCTCGAGGGACTCTGAACACGCTCTCAACCACGGTCGGTACGCGGTACTTGGGTTCGGACATGTCCTATTTTAAAGCGTCGTTTGTCAGTAAGAAATATATTCAGGTGTTTGATGAAGACTCACTCATCCTGCCCGCTTCTGTGCTGAGTTTTGGATTGCGCTTAGATTACCTTCGTGGGACCGAAGGTCGAAGTACGCCCTTTAACGAGCGATTCATTCCAGGCGGAATTTATTCCATCCGCGGCCATCTCTACCGCTCTTTGGGACCCTTCATCCATGTGCCGTTCAATGTCACGGGTCGACGAGCCGACGATTTGGAATTGGGTGTCACAGAATCACGAAAGTTACGATTAGGTGGAAATAAACAGGCGATCTTTAACATGGAATATCTCTTCGACATTTTCAAAGAGGCGAAGATTAAGGGCGTTTTATTTGTGGATGCCGGCAATACCTTTGCGGAGGACGATTTTAGGTGGAGCGATATCCGGGCGAGTACTGGTTTCGGATTCCGATGGTTTTCACCGCTCGGGCCCCTTCGCTTTGAATGGGGAATCCCCTTGGATCGACGAAAAGGTGAAGACTCCATTCTATTCGACTTTTCAATTGGCGCGCCTTTTTAGTAGTCTCGGACGGTTATCGATATAGGCAAGATTTATTGATTTTGGAGGAACACATGAAGCGAATGGGATTTTATCTCACTCTAGTTTTAACATTGGGTTTTACGACGGCGACATTGGCCGCCACCGCTGAGTTCAAGCTCGGTGTGGTGGATTTTCATCGCGCACTGAATGGTGTGGATGAAGGTAAAACGGCAAAAGCTAAGCTCACCAAAGAGTTTGAAGCGAAGAAAACTGATTTGGAAAAGCGAAAGCAAAAGCTGGATAAGCTTCAAACGGAAATCGCCGATCTTCAAAAGAAGATTCCCGCAGGAAATCCTCAAATGGCTTCTCCCGAGCTTTTAGAAAAGGGTCGTAAGTTGGAAACCGATTTCCGAACTCAATTGGAAGAATATTCCAAGCTGATGGAAAAAAACCAAAAAGAGATCATGGAAAAGGAATCGGGCGCCACGAATGAAATTCTTCAAAAGTTGCGCGTGATCACCGAAGAGCTTGGCCAGAAAGGTGGATACTCGATGATTCTGGAGAGAGGCGCGGGCGTGTTGCTTTACGCTTCGGAATCTACCGACCTCACCGAAAAAGTTATTCAAACATACAACACCCGACATAAAGGAAAATAATTATGGGACGTGGAGATAATCGAAAAAGTCGTAAGATGCTTAACCGCCGCAGCCAAAAGAAGTTGAAAGCGCGACTGAAAAAGAAGCGCACGGGCGGCACTGCAGCTGCGAAATAAGCTTATTTAGACACTCGAATAATGATCGCCGATCTTAGGATGGCGCTTGATTCTGGAAAGACGTGCACGCTCGTCTGTTCGGGCATCATTTCTTCGATGCTTACCATAACATTCTCGCGCTCCCCAAGTTCCCCATTTCTTGCAATTTTCTTGCCCTTTGGAGAGGGGAATGACTCAGTTTTATCGAGTTAATAAGAGTGGCTTTGCCCCTAACTTTCGCTGAATGGGTAATAAAGCCCTGCAAAAAAGCAAAAAAATCAATTGTCATTTTATGGAAACCCCCATTTCCATTTTATGAGAATGAATTTACACTGCAGCTATGCCTCATTTAAGGAAGCGCCACCTTTTCCCAATTGTAAAAAAACTGCTGTCCTATAGCCCCATCGTCGCCATTTTTGGCCATCGTCAAGTGGGGAAGACCACTCTGGCGCAGCAATTCCAAGGTCAGTACCTCACTTTGGATTTACCCCAAACTCTTCGACTGGCCCGTGAGGATCCCGAGGGCTTTATCAAGCAGAACATGAGTTCGAGGCTCATCATAGACGAGTGTCAATTGGCTCCAGAACTTTTTCCTACGCTCAAGGACTGGGTCAGGCGAAATCCTAAGCCGGGTCAGTTTCTTTTGACGGGATCGGTTCGATTTTCAAGTCGTAAAGCCATTCGAGAATCTATGACTGGCCGTTATGTTGCGGCAGAGTTGATCCCCATGGATCATTCTGAAATTCACCAAATTCCTCTCAACGATTCACTTCTTCAAATTCAAAGATCAAAAACATTTCCAGAGTTTAAAAGGGTTTCGTGGGCCAATGAAAAGACGCTCCTGCAGTATATTCGACACGGGGGGTTGCCAGGGATGTTTGCGGTTCGTGATCATTCCATTCTCCACCAAAAATTCGAAACTCAGATTGAGACTCTTTTGGAAAGAGATCTGAGACTGCTCATTCAAACCTCTGTTTCACTGTCTTCACTACGGCGATTGCTTGTAGAGCTAGCGAAAGCTCAGGGACAAATTCTTAACCTTGTGCAGTTAAGTCGAATTTCTCGAATTTCAACTCCCACATTGCGGAAAATGCTGCCTGCATTTGAAGCTATGTTCTTAATCCGAAAAATAGCCACTCGGGGGGGGAGGCGAAAAGACTGTGTTTTCTTTGAAGACATTGGTGAGGCTTTCTTTCTTCACCAAGATTATCAACACTGGCGATCGCGCGGACCCGAGATTTTATATGCGGTCTTGCGTGGTCAGTACGCATATAGGTCGGAGCTCGGAGCTAAATTTTTTAGGTATGAAACCGCGGGAGGCGCACTCGTACCGTTGGCTGTAGAGTCTTCGATTGGAACGATGGGACTTGTTCCGATCGACGGAGAACTGCCGAATGCTTCGGAATCAAAAAGTTCAATCAGCTTTTTGAAGAGCTATCCTAAATCGAAGGTTATTTTCATTTCTTTTGAATCCACATCGCGCATTATTTCTCATCGAAGTGCTGTCTATCCGATTTATAATCTTCTTTAGAATATTTACAGATCAAGCCTGCTGCGCGGACGCAGCGGCATCGCGTTTGTTTGATTCAGAAGAGATAAGACGCAACTTTGAGTGCACTCGATTTCGGCCATCTTTTTTGGCCTGATAGAGGCACTTATCGGCGGCAACAATCAGCGACTCGCTGGTGTTGCGTTTCTTAGGATCGAAATCCGTCACTCCCACACAGAGAGAAACATGGATGGTTTGGCCTTCCGAAACGAAGGGATGATCGGCCACCATGCTGCGAATCCGCTCAGCGAGTCGGACGGCAGCGCCGAGTTCAGTATTCGGAAATAAAATCAAGAATTCATCGCCCGCGTAGCGTCCCACGTAATCCACCGTTCGGGTGGCATCTTTCAAGATGCGCGCGAGTTCTTTCAACACCAAGTCTCCGGCGGGATGGCCGAAGCGATCGTTGATATCTTTAAAATGGTCGATGTCGATCAAGCAGAGCGACATTGGTTTTTCGTAGCGAATGGCGCGCTGGATTTCGACTTCGATCTGCCGGCGCATGAATCGATAATTGTGAATGCCGGTCATCTCGTCGGTGTAACTCTCGGTTTGCAGCCGCTCATTGGCGCGACGAAGCTCCTGGATCAAAAATCGATTGGTCTCGATCAGTTCGTATTTCGACTTCGCCTCGCGAAGCACATTCGGAAGGCGCTCTAAATAAAGGAGCTGCGTGTCTTTCACCACGTAGTCGAATGCGCCTTGCTTGATGGCTTCACTGGCGATGATTTCATTGCCATGACCGGTGAGAAAAATCACAGGCACATTTACATCCTGCTCTTTCAGCGCTTTCAACACATCGAGGCCGGTGCGCTTCGGCATGCTGTAGTCGAGTAAAATAAAATCATAATCCTTCCAGCTGGAATCGACGTCGGGCTTGTCGGACGCAAAGACTTCCCAGCCCTCTTGCATGAGGCGTCGCGCGGCGAGCTCCGAGTGGTGAGCATTGTCATCAATGACGAGTATTCGCAAGATGTCGCTCCTTCGTGTTCATGTTCCGCGCGCTCATGTTCCGCGGCAAGCAAACCGTGAATGTCGTTCCTGTGTTGTGTTGACTGCGAACCAATACGCGACCTCCAAACGATTCAGCGATTCGTTTGACAATCGATAGGCCTATTCCCATTCCATCCGTGGGAACGTCTTCAAGTCGAGTAAAAGGTACGAATAGCTTTTTGAGGTCTTCCTGGTCGATTCCTACGCCATTGTCCTTAATAGAAATGCGATGGAACTTGGAATCCTTCCGATAAGAAATTGTAATCTGAGGATCCACGCTCTTTCGGTGATACTTCAAAGAATTCGAAATCAGATTTAAAAAGATCTGATAGAGCCGAACCGGATCGCCCCGAAACATCACGTCTTTTGCAGGCAAAACGATTTTGCCTTTGGTGCGATGAATCTGTTCCGCCAAACTTACGATCACATTATTCAAAATGTCGTAGAGATGAATTTGAGTCATCTCGGCAGGCTCTTGATACAAACGGGAAATGCTTTGCAACGAACCTACCAAAAGATGCAACGAGCTCACCGATTCTCGAATGATTTTTAAATAGCGCTTTTGATCTCGATTCTCGATACCGCTCGCATCTAATAATTTCGTGAAGCCTTCGAGCGTGAGCAAAGGTTCTTTCAAATCGTGCGAGAGCATGTTGAACATCAATTTCCACTCTCGGTCACGCTGTTGCAGGCGATTCAATTCGGATTTGAGTTGAAAAATAATCTTCGAGCGAGAGGTCCGCTCAGAAACGGAGGTGGCTTGCGAGTGTCGAACGAGAGGAAGTTCAGTTTGACGACTGACTTTTTTCTTTATTCCTTCTTTATCTCGGCGACTTTCGGGTTTTGTTTGCGTCATCTTTTTGTCCCCTCGCAACATAGACTTTAAGGCCTAGAAGCGATGGATAATAGTCTTGCTCAGTTAAGCTGTCAAAACGGCCACGATCTCCCTTTATAAGGCTCTTCTGCGGGCTATGACGCCACAGTATAGCGCAACGACCAGAGGCCCACAGTCAAAAATTTTTCAGCCCCCTTTGGAACCTGTCAAAGTTCTGTTACCTTTAGGATGTCAGGGTTTTGACTGTGGAGAGCTCGCAATGAGTTCTCATTTTCGTCTAAGTGGTTATTCGAAGCGATGAACGGGGAGGATGAATGAATAAACCGGGTATTTCTGATTCTAGTGAGGCGGCGACACCGCATTCTGAGACATCCACCACTAATTCGACTACCACCGCTTCTTCTTCGGCCGGTTGGTCCAAGGAGGCCTTAGAAGGCGCCATGAATTCGGCACAAGAAAATGCTCAGTATCAAGAAGGACGCATGGGAAATTTCGTGCATGCCACACCGTCGGATGAGCCAGCCTTTGTGGGCAATTCCCGCATGCTTCGAGCAGTATTCGAACTTATTCGTAAGGTCGCCAATACGGATTCTACCGTCCTCATCTTAGGAGAGAGCGGAACGGGAAAAGAGCTCGTTGCTCGAGCTCTTCACAATCAGTCCAATCGACGATCAAAGCCCTTTGTGCCCGTCAATTGTGGGGCCATTCCTTCGGAACTTTTGGAGAGCGAGCTTTTTGGTCACGTGAAAGGATCCTTCACGGGAGCGCATGCCTCACGCGTGGGGCGCTTCACATTGGCTCATCAGGGTACGCTCTTTTTGGATGAAATTGGAACGATGCCGGCAAGCCTGCAGGTAAAAATACTAAGGGCGCTCCAACAGAGAGAGTTTGAGCCCGTGGGTGGCAATAAGACTATGAAATCGGATTGTCGGGTGATCGCTGCTACCAATAATGATTTGGAACTCGAGGTAGCTCGCGGAAATTTCCGAGAAGATCTCTTTTATCGTCTCAATGTCATTCCTATTTCCCTCCCCGCGCTCAGAGAGCGGCGAGAGGATATCCCACTTCTTATTAGTCACTTCATTCACCAATTTAATGTGAAGAAGGGCTATGCGGTTGAGGGTCCCACAGAGGAGGCTCTTGAAACCTTGGTGCGTTACAACTGGCCTGGCAATGTGCGGGAGCTTGAGAACATTTGTCAGCGGATGTGCATCCTAAAGGGTGAAGGGCGAATATCTCTAGAGGATATCCCTTCCAAGATTCGTCAGGCGCGCCCGGCGCAAGGCGTCGGAACTCCTTGGTCTGGTTGGCTTACGGAGGGCATACCGGAGAGTGGAATTCCATTTGATGAATTGGTGGCTGATTTTGAAAATGACCTCATCATGAAAGCTCTCGAGCAAACGCGTTGGAATAAGAACAAGGCGGCCCAGCTCCTGCGCCTGAATCGGACCACGCTAGTTGAGAAGAT
>DDSI01000094.1 GCA_002343335.1 Bacteriovoracaceae bacterium UBA2394 | reverse complement strand
TTCGACGGCCTTGATTGTGATTTGTGACGAGGAGTGATGACTTTCACGTTGAGATCTTGTCCCCAATTTTTCCCCCGTCCAGAAGATCAGATTCGTCTCCTAAGTGGCAATGAAAAATGCGAGCCGTCATAAAAGATCTTGAACACGCCTCCCAACTTACCTGTACGTTGAGGCAATGAATCGGCGACTTCCCCGAACCCCCCTGGTCCGTTGGCTCAATAAACTTCCTTCGAAAACATGGTCACGACGCGATTTTTTAAAAATCTCTGCTCAAGGAGCTGTTTCTCTCGCTGCCATCACAAATTTCCCCGCGTGTACGAAGCGACGAGGACTACTTNNACTTCACGCAGCCCCGCCTCTTCAATCAAGAGATCCCATTGCAATCATCGGAGGAGGAGTTGCCGGACTTACTCTTGCCTATCGTCTCCGTCAGCGAGGGATTGCCTCCGAGATTTTTGAAGCGGACTCCACTCGACTCGGAGGAAGAATTCACACGTCCTGGAATTTTAACGCAGCTGGCCAATTCGTGGAACTTGGTGCGGAGTTCGTGGACACTTCACATCGAGACTTACGCCAACTCGCTGAGGAACTGGAAATGGATGTCGTTTCCATCATCGACGACGACAAAGGTCTGGAGAATTTCGTCTTTGCTTATCATGGACAACTTTATCGAGAGAAAGACATCCTCAATGCGCTTCCATCATTCTTAGCTTACATGGAAGAAGATCAGGCAGATCTTGTAACTCCGGGCGATGAAGAGTGGACTGAGAAAGCTTTTCGTTTGGATCGAACGAGCTTGAAAGACTATTTGAGCCGATTGAAAGGCGTCGACGCTTGGTTACGCGAACTTTTTGAAGTGGCCTATGTCAATGAATTTGGACTCGATGCCGTTCAGCAGTCCGCCCTTAATCTTCTCACCTGCTACAACCCTAAATATGTAGATGAATTTCATCCCTTCGGTGATAGCGACGAGTCTTGGCGCATTCGCGGAGGAAATTCCCGCCTCACCGGTAAACTTGCAGAAGTTTTGGAGCGCCACGGAGTATCCATTCACCTCGGCCACGCACTCACTCGCATTCAACAAAAATCCGGTGGGGAGCTGACACTTGATTTTGCGCGATCGCATGGAAGTACGCACACAGGGTCTTATTCTCAGGTCGTTCTAGCACTTCCTTATTCAGTTCTTCGAAAAGTGGAGGGTGTTCAAGCGCTATCCCTTTCGCCGATCAAAAAACGGGCGATTCAATCGCTAGGCTACGGCACGAACCGAAAGTGGATGCTGGGTTTTAAAGACAGGCCTTGGAGAACGCGCGACAAAATGGCCGGAAATTTTGTCACGAGCGCGAGATCGCAACAGTTTTGGGAGACAAGTCGCGGTCAACCCGGCGAGGCCGGCATCATGACCAACTTTCTGGGGGGTTCGAACGGAATCAGCGGAAAAAAATTCCTCCTCGACCAAGCGCTAAAGGATCTCTCGGAATTTAGCTCAGCGACGGCAGCCGCACATACCGGGGAAAAAATCAGTTGGCCGTGGCCAGAGCATCTCCTCAGTCAGGGGTCATATTCCTGTGCAAAAGTCGGACAACTTACAACCATCTTCGATGACCTTGGAAAGACAGAACTCTCAGGCCGACTTCAATTTATAGGTGAGCATGTGAGTGAAAACTCCCAGGGATTTATGAACGGAGCGATTGAATCGGCAAATCGAGCTGCCGATGAAATTGCGGGAAAATTCAGGGAATTTAGAAAATCTGGAACCTAAAGGACCGTACGCCTTGAAGAGGAAGTCACTCCATGCTAAGGACCTTCGATCATGGCAAGGTTAGGGTTTTTAATTCTAGGGTTTACGATTCTTCAACTTACTTTTTCAGCGACAACTCACGCGGAAGATCAACCCGCGACGCAGCCTACGAGTCAGCCAACCCATTACGGTAATTTGCCAGTACGAAAAGCCCTCTTGTCCGACGCCAATGTGCGAATTTTCTCCGCTACCTTCAGACAATACGTTCCAGATGGCGAATGGCTCGTTCGGTCCCTCAAGTTCAAGTACCTGAAAGAAGAGGTTCGAAAGATGATTCGAGTGCAATGGATGGCGGAAGCACCTCAAGTCCTCCAAGCGAGAGAGATGTTCCTCGCTTGGGCTGATGATTATATTGAGCAAGCGAAATTAAATGGAGAAGAACTTCCCAAAGGTTTAACTGCGGCCAGTTTGGAAGAATCTTTCGAAAAATATATCGTTCGAAAATTGAACGAAACCGACGTAGCCATGATTGAAGTCCCTACCGATCGAGGTCCCTTGACCGTTCTTCTCAATCTCAATCCGCTTTCGGAAGGTGAGGCAGCGCTTTCAGTCTCCGGAATCAGCATCGCCGAATCCATTGATTCACAAGCTGAAGTTCAAAAGGGAGATAGCGTTTCCATTTGGAAATTGGAAGTTACTCGAAACTTACTTGCGGAGCCTTCGCTGATCGAACAAATCATTAAACAAAATGATGCAAAACTGATCTCAAAATAATCGTAAAGCTCTCTCTCAGGAACCGGAGGACCAAGCCTTTCCGATGCGACGAGGTAACCGCGGCCCAGCGTAAATCCAGCCCGTGTAAAGTTCGACAAGATCTGCTCCCAATTTTTTTCTGATGAGAGCTTCTTCTACCGAATCTATTCCGCCCACGGAAATAATGGGATTTTTGGTCCAACTGCGAGCGAGCTTCAATCGCTGACGCGAAATCTCTTTTAAAGGCTCCCCACTCCATCCTCCAGGCAATTGCTCATGCTCACCCTTTAAGGTGTTCGTGAGTACCCATCCTTCAATTCCCCATCGATCGCCTTCTCGAAGAGTCCTCTCCAAATCTTCAGGTTCAATTTCGGGCGCCAATTTTAAAAGTACAGGCGTCTTGGAAGTCCAGCGCTTCGTTTCAGCTAGGACACGCTCCACAATCTTTTTCAGTGGTTCGAGGGCTTGTAAGTCTCTGAGGCCCGGAGTGTTCGGTGAACTCACGTTGATGACTAAAAAATCTGCAACATTCTCAAAGGCTTTTGCGGCTTGACCGTAATCCTCATGCGCATTTTCAGAAGACGTGTCTTTATTTTTTCCGATATTCACTCCTACTCGAAAATTTTCTGGCAGATTTTCACGCATTTTTCGCACTCGTTCGGAGACGATGTGGGCTCCCAAGTTGTTGAATCCCATTCGATTAAAAAGGGCGCGGCGAGAAGAGTCACGAAAGAGCCGAGGTTTCGCATTTCCTCCTTGAGGATGAGGAGTCACCGTTCCAATCTCACAAAAAGAAAACCCTAGCGAAGGAATTTGCATTAAAATTTCTGCATTTTTGTCGAATCCCGCCGCTAAGCCCACGGGACCTCGGAATTTTTTTCCCCAGAGTATAAGAGGCTCTGCTCTCGGAGAGGCGCCACCCGTAAAAACGCTTAAGCCCAACTTGGGAACCGATCGAATGAAATGATGGCCGAGAAGATGAACATTCTCAGCGTCCGCCAAAAATAAAAATTTGCGGAGAAAAGACCAAATCACGAAGTCAGCTCACATGACTTGCCCTCGACACGCAAGGCCTGCTTATTATGTCGTATATATGACAACGACTCGTGGTGAAATCCGGCCTGAGAATCTCAAAGATCAAACCAAAAAATACCAATTGATCGACGTAAGGCGTCCTGATGAATTTAACGGAGAGCTGGGTCATATTGAAGGAGCGACCCTCGTCACACTGGGAGAGGATCTCGAAAAGTTTTTGCAGTCGACTCCTCGTGAGGCAGCCATCGTATTTATCTGCCGAAGTGGAGCTCGCTCAGGCTCGGCCACGGATCTAAGTGCTCAAAAGGGCTTTACTCAGACTTTTAATATGGTGGGCGGCATGCTCCGCTGGAACGAACTGGGATACCCCGTCGAACGAAATTGATTTCGGGAGTAGAATATGAACATGAGATTTTCTTGGGGCATTTGTTGTCTTTTGATTTCATTTTCTCTCTGCGCTCAGGAATCGGCTCCCTCTGAAGCACCGTCTGAAAAAGAAGCGCCAGAAACGAAAGCTGAACCCGATGATGGAAGTATGGTTTTAAAAGAATCGGGTGAAGCTGCCGAAGGCGAAAAGGCTCCCACCACGCCGTGCGATACCGATGCAGCCTCGCTCTGTGAGGGTGTGGAAAAAGGCGGCGGAAACCTCAGCGCCTGCCTCGCAACCAACCGAGAGAAACTTTCCGAAGAGTGCAAAAAATTTCGTGGCACGATGAATAAGGCATTTGAAAAAGCCGGCATCAAGCGAGCTTGCAAAGACGACACGATGTATCTCTGCCAAGATGTTAAAAACGAGAAAGCGGCTTATAAAGAATGCCTCGCAAAAAACGTCGAAAAACTGTCGGCAGATTGTAAAGCTGAGGTTTCTCCATAGATATCCCACTTGCCACTAAAGTCGGCAGCTTAGGATCATTCGGAAGTGTCCGTTCTTTGACACTCCACTCCTCAAAGTGCCTGAGAGGCTGCAAATGCTGATATTCTTAATCGGTGGAGGGGAACTCAAATATCGCACCGAAGGAGGTCACGGGTCCTAAGGTCGAGTACTATCAAGTGCCCATAGAGCTGTATCGAGGTGAAGAACACATCGAGACGGATCTCTATATTTATTATCAAGGCCAGTACATCCTCTACAAATCAAAAGGTCATGGTTGGACCCAAGTCGACACCGCGAAGCTCGTCGAGTTCGGGGTATCAGAACTTTACGTAAAATTTGAATCACGAAAGGAACATCATCGCTACCTAGAGGATAAGCTTGCGAGCCTCTTGGAAAAACCGCAGGTCCCCGTGGCCAAGAAAGCCCAAGTTCTTTATGAACTTTCCGATACGATTTTATCGACTGTTCACACCACGCCCGAGTCTGCGGAGAACATGCAAGCGGCCTGCGGTTATGTAAAAAACTGCATCAAGTATTTGAACGATCGAGGCGCGTTGCCGGAGTTGGTCGAGCTTTCCTCGAAAACGCTCACGGAACACACGCATTCACTTCACGTCGCGACTTACTCCATCGCCCTTGCAAAACGCGTGAGCTACAATGCTTACGAAGAAGTTTTCGCGCTGGGAATGGGTGCGCTTTTGCACGATATTGGAAAATCAAAAATCGACGAAAAAATTCTCAATAAGCCTGGGGAGCTTGACGATGACGAATGGCTTTTAGTCCGTCAGCATCCGAAATTCGGTGAGGAAATTTTAGATCATAAGCAACTAGTTCCCATTCTTTCTAAACGCATTGTAGTAGAGCACCACGAAAGAGTGAATGGGAAAGGATATCCTCGCGGCATCAAGGGCATTCACGTCTTTTCAAAAATCGTGAGCATCGCTGACGTATTTAATTCGCTCACTTCGAAGCGGCCTTACGCTGAAGCCATGAAGCCCTACGACGCCCTAAAATTTATGATCCAAACCATGCGAAATGAATTTGACCAAAAACTCCTGGAACAGTTCATCGAGATGTTATCTCGTTGATGAACAGGAGATGTTAACGCGTTAGTTTATGAAAATTGCTGTCATCGGAGCAGGAAATGTAGGAAGCACCTTGGCGCAAGCCTTGATCAAGGTGCCAGCAAACGAAATTTTCGTGGGTCTTCGTCAACCTGAGGATCCCAAGTACGCTCAATTGGGAAAAAACCTCGGCGGTCGTGGAAAGCTCCTGAAGGTCGCAGATGCCGTGAAGGCATCGCAATTTGTCATTCTTGCAACACCTTGGCCAAAAACCGAGGAAGCCATAAAGGCGATGGGCGATCTCACCGGAAAAGTAATCTTAGATTGTACCAACCCACTTAAAAGCGATTTATCGGGTCTTGATACGCAAGGGGCCAACTCGGG
>DDSI01000132.1 GCA_002343335.1 Bacteriovoracaceae bacterium UBA2394 | reverse complement strand
TTCCGATCCCACTATTCCTGAGATCGATGTCTTTCAGGTAACTAAGCAAGCCGAAGAAAAGTCACTCGAGCTCAAACAAATGGATTTACTGATCGAAGCAGCAAAAAAACATTCGAAAGGAGTCACGTTCTCCTTCTTTGATCCAGGTGCGATTGGGGGATGGGAGATTGGATTTGATAAAATTCCACGAATTGAAATCGCACAATCTGAGACAAGACGGCTTGAAGCGGAAAAAGGCTTGGTTGGCCGAGTTTTGGGTGAGGAAGTTGAAAAATTTGCTTCCATTGCGGATCGAGTACTAAAGCAGGCTCCTATCGTAAAAAGTGCTCTCGTTAATTCTGAAAAGACCGTCCGTCGAGAACTCGACCATTTGAACTCCGGTGAGGATTTCAATGCCTCTCACTTTGTCGATCGATTCGAAGAACTTCTCGGATGGAAACAAGCTCAGGTGCAAGTGGCTCTTCTGAGTTTTATTATGAAGAACAAGCTCGAGAAACTTTTGACCGAAGGTCATTACGAAAATCTTTTGGCGGTGGTGCCAGAAGGAAAACCGATCCAGAAAAAAGGGAAATAGACTGATGAAACTAGGAAACGCGATACAGCTAGCAATTTTGCTAAATTCTCTGACATTTTCTGCAACTTTTGCAGATAGTCATGAAAAATTGACAAATGAGACCGACTGCAAAGAACACAGCGGCACGTGGGATAGTAAAGAACAGATGTGTAAGGTGAAAAAAGCCGAACATGATCATGATGATAAGGATCACAAAGACCACGCTCATAACGATAAGAAGAAAAAGTAGAGCGGAGGGAGGACTGTCGAATTTTTGGCGACCATTAAGTACTTGAAATGAGTTTTAAGTTTTGACGGTATCGCGGAAGTTAAAAGGATTTGATAGGCTTGAGTTTGACACGGAGAATAAAAGGACACTGAGTGGCTAAGTTTTTTTCTACATTATCTGTCGTCGTGCTTGCGTGGGGAGTCTTACTCTCCACCTTCCATAATTTTATGGAGATTGACACAGCGGTGGGAAATTTGGAAATTAGCTCATCTACGCATGCAAGTCCTTGCAACGATGGTGCGAGTACTGACTCGCATTCAAAAGACGGGCACGCTTGTCACTTCGGCTGTTGTGCGATGGTCTTTTCAAAATTTGCTTTGAAAGGCTCTTCTCCTAGCGGTGAAAATCACGTGAATTTTGACAACGTCGGCAAAGCCTCTCAATTTCACTTAGATCTCTTCCGTCCTCCCAAAGCTTAATCCTTATCAATAAACTGCTTTGAAGTCGTACATGGGATGTCTCCATGTGGGCGCGCGAGCTTTGGTTACGGGGATGGCACATGAAGTATTTAAAAATTGGTCTCTTACTTAGTCTTTTAACAAATCATTCAATCTCGGCAGAAGAAAATCCATCTGCTGCAGATGTTTCAAAGTGCGCGTCGATTTCCTCGACGAAGGACATTGTTCGATGTGCTTTGGAAAGGCACCCATCCATTCTTCGTGCGATGGCAGAACGAGATCACGCTGCCAAGGCAGAGGGTAAAGCCTCCTCTATTCCCAATCCCGAAGCATCGACGACAACAACCTATGGCAAAAGCTTAGGTGACAAACTTTGGACCTTTGAAGCGTCTCTCGATCAAAAAGTCGAAATCGGCGGAAAACGAAGCTCGCGCATTAAACTGGCTCAGTCAGAGAATGAGTTGGCCGAAGGTTCGTTAAAAAAGGCTCAAGAGGAAGTCTTTCTCGAAATGGTTCACTCGCTCAACCGTCATCGTCAGATTCATGAAGAAATGGAATTGATCAACGAGGCGGTGTCAGCCTTCCAACGGGTGAAAGCCATCTATGAAAAACGGGGTCGCTTAAGTGCTGAACAAAAAGTTTCCTCGGATTTATTTGAACTCTCTATTGGGGAGCACCGTTTACGAAGAGCTAAGATTCAGGGTGAAAAAGACGCCCTCTCGAGACACTTCGAATTGATTTTGGGCCAAAATCTTCCGGAAGATGAAAAGTTCATGCCCAAGTTTCGAAAATCATGGCCCGAGATCGCCCCAGCAAATGAAGTAAAAAGTGGGGAGATTCAAATCGCAACTGCGCAATTCAAAGCGGCAGAAGCGGAGTGGAAAGCCCAGAAGGCAGAGTCTTATCCCGATATTACGATTGGCCCCGTTTTTGAGTGGGAACGCGAAGGACCCACTGACGTTTATCGGTACGGACTCAACTTAAGCCTCCCTCTTCCGCTTTGGAATTGGAATCGTTCCGGGCGCGCTTATGCCGAACGAGGAAAAATTGCGGCTGAAAGACATTTAGAATTTACAAAGAAGGAAGCTCAATCTGAGCGACAACAACACATCGATAAATATAAAGCTCTTGTGGGAGCGCTGGCTCAAGCTCCTGATCTCAAAAATCTAGAGACGAAACACAGAAGAATTGAAACCCTTTTCGAGCAAGGTTTAGTTTCTACGTCGCTCTTCATTGAAGCCCATAGGCAAATTCAAGAATTTACGGAAAGTCGAAATGAACAAGAGCATGAGGCCAATGATGCTCTCTGGAAAATCTATGCACTCGATGGCCGAATGTTTGAGGAAGAACTATGGAACTCCAATTTTTAAAGTTTATTTTTTTCTTTAGCCTCCTTTCGCTGCCGGCGTCCTTATGGGCGGAAGAAGGTCACGATCATGCGAATGAGAAAAAAGACGCGCAAAATCACGCCGAAGATAAAGATGATCACGATCATGAGGGCGAAAAGCATGACGAAGAAACGAAGGACGATCATGCCCACGATGACCATAAAAAAGAATCGCACGGTAAAGGTGAAAAGGATGAGCATGGACACGCTCACGGCCATGAAGAGAGTTCACCAAAGTTTGGTCCTGGAAAAGCAATCTTGGCGGTTCGAGATGAAGGGGCTCAATTTCAATTAAGTGAAGAATCCACAAAGTTTCTGGGATTGCAGTTCCAAGCCCCTAAGATTCAAACCTGGGGTAAAGGAAAACNNCGGAGGATGGATTGAGCTCATTCATATCAAAATTCTGAAGAAAGCGGACGGTCTCGCCTTTATTCAAGCGCGAGAACTGAATGAAAAAAGTGAAATCGCCGTAAAGGGCACCGCGTTTTTAAGAGCAGCCCACCTTGAGGCTTCTGGCCAAGGTGGCGAAGGACATGCGCACTAAAAGGGGAAACGAATGATCGACCGACTTATAAGAGCTTCCATTCACAATCAGGCGATCGGATTTATTATTGCGGCAATCGTCATGATTGGTGGACTTTACGCTTTTAAATTCCTTCCGATCGACGCCGTTCCTGACATTACGAACGTTCAAGTCACCGTAAATTCTCAGGTGATTGGTCTCGTTCCAGAAGAGATTGAAAAGTTTGTAACCTTTCCGATTGAAAGTGAAATGGGTGGGATTCCTGGCGTACTTGAAGTCCGTTCTATCTCTCGATTCGGGCTATCCCAGGTGACCATTGTTTTCGAAGAAGGTTTTGACATTTATTTGGCTCGACAACTGGTGAGTGAAAAATTGCAAACCGTTCGCGAAGATCTTCCGAAAGGAGTCGAGCCGAATCTAGGACCAATTACGACAGGGCTCGGGGAAATTTATTTTTATGCCCTCGAAGCGGAAACACCTGCAAAAGATCCGAAAGACAGACTGAAGCAGCTGATGGAACTGCGTGCACTTAATGAATACTCCATCAAACCCAGACTACTCATGGTGAAGGGTGTTTCCGAAGTAAATGCGATTGGCGGTTACGAAAAACAATATCATGTGAATCCAAGACTGGATGAAATGTCACGATTCGGAATTGATCTTCATGATCTTGTCTCCGCGCTCGAGGCAAACAATCGGTCTACGGGCGGCGGTTATGTACAGCAAACTGCCGAACAGTTGCTTATTCAATCGCCTGGCCTTCTTCGTACGGTGGATCAGATTCAATCGATCGTCGTGAAGAATCTTCCTAATATGCGAGTGATCAAATTGAGTGATGTTGCAGACGTTAATCTTGGACGAGAACTGAGAACGGGTGCGGCACTCGTCAATGGCGAGGAAAGCATCATCGGAACGGTCCTTATGTTACTTGGAGAAAACAGTAGAACGGTTTCCCTCGCTGTCGATGAGAAGATTGAAGAGATTAAAAAGAGTTTGCCCGAAGGAACAAAACTCGAAACCATTTACAATCGCTCAGAACTCGTCAACTCAACCCTTGGAACGGTTGAACACAACCTTATTTTTGGCGCGTTGTTGGTAGTTCTTATTCTTTTGCTTTTAATTGGAAATGTTCGCGTGGCGTTGATTACCGCGATCACGATCCCTCTTTCACTTTTAGCCACATTTATCGCGATGAAAGTTTTTAAAGTCTCTGGAAATTTGATGAGTCTTGGAGCTTTGGATTTTGGAATTATTATCGATGGAGCAGTTATCGTCATGGATAACTGTGTAAGACATGTTTCC
>DDSI01000031.1 GCA_002343335.1 Bacteriovoracaceae bacterium UBA2394 | reverse complement strand
GGATCGAATATGTGCCCTCCGTGGGAAGAAAGAGAGAAAATTCAACGTTGTCCTCAGGAACGGAAAGCGTTTGTGGCAATTCGACGAGCATTCCCGTTTGACTGACATTTCGAGTGAGCGCGATGGTGGGTTGACCGTTACTGTGGATTTCGACAGGCAAGGTCGTAGAAATGCGGAAGCTTCGAGATAATCGAAAATTTCGATCTGCATTTTGAATCGATTCCTGAAGTGCCTCACGCAAAAGATAGAGCACCACTGGCGTTTGGAAAACAACTTCTGCTCCCGCACGATAAAGTTCGAGAAACGAGGCCGGTGCTTCGTCGGTGATAATAATGACGGGGCGCTTTGTCGTTTGATGAAAACATTTTACCCATGAGGCGCAGCGACGATTCACGTCTCCTTCCACTTTATACAGAATTGCAGTCGGCGCGGACTGTTCAGCGTCTCGGAGAGCGGCTGATTCTTGAGTGTATGATAGGACTTTGTAACCTTGCGATTCCAATCCCAGGCCAAGCAGTTCCATGGTCTTGTCGCTTTCGCGAGTCACTAGAAATAGGTTTTGGCTGCCTTTTGAATTCAACTCAATCTCCCGATCCTTTTAGTCTAAGCGATTCTTTTGGTTCTGGGATCATCCGCATTTCTGCCCGGCAGCGGCAAAGTTCGTCGGGCATTTTCGCCAGACTCAACGGAAGTGAGTGAAGGGCGAAGGAAAGAGGTGCTTGAATTTGAGGGCCTTTTGAATGCCTTTCGGTGTTGCAATGTAAACGACCGTTTCTGGAACACAAAACTCCGCCATGACTTGAAGGCACATGCCGCAAGGAGCTACTCCCAATGAGGTCACCACACAAATCGATTCAATAGGTTTCTTTAACCCCGCTACGACAGCGTGAACGATGGCTGTTCTTTCCGCGCAAATGGTTGCGCCGTAGCTTACATTTTCTACATTTGCTCCTGCCCAGAATTTTCCATGAGAAACGAGAGCGGCCCCCACTCGGAACTTCGAATAGGGAGCATAGGAAGTCTTTCGAGCTTTCACAGCGAGCTTCCAAAGTTTTTGTTCAATTTTCTGTTTCATACTCCCCTCTTCATACTCCAGGCGGTGCCATCAGGACCATCCATCACGATTACTCCACGACTTTCCAAGTTCTTGCGAATTTGATCGCCGGCAGCAAAATTTTTCTCTGCGCGAAGTCGCTCACGCTCCTTCAATTGCAGATCAATTTCCTTTGCGTCCTTTTCGGTCATTCCAAATCGATGTAATCGTCTGGCAAAAATTTGAGCCAGAGCCGTCGAGGGAATTTCCTCGAGAAGCCCCAATCGGTCGTTCATCCATGAAATGATTTGCTTCCAAGCTGCCCAGTGTGAGGGCTTTTGCGTACGGAAACACACTCGAGCTGCTGAAAGCACATAGCCTAAGGCTTTGGCGGAATTTAAATCATCTAAAAGAGCTTCTTCGCAGCGTTCCGTGAGACGCTGCAGTTCTGGCGGCAGCTCTTCGGATGGAGAATCGATGGCAACTTTCTCCGCTACTTCCTTGCAAACATACAGACGTTGCAGCATCGATTCAGCCCGTTCGAAGTTCTCATCACTTGCATCGAGTGGACTTCGATAGTGGGCTTGCAACATCAAGATACGAAGGACGTCCGCGCCATAATTTGTAAAAAATTCATGGGCGAGCACAAGATTTCCGAGAGACTTAGACATCTTTGCTTGGCCGAATTCGAGTAGACCGTTGTGAATCCAGAAGCTGGCGAGAGGTTTTTGCTTCAACCCTTCGGATTGAGCAATTTCATTTTCATGATGAGGAAAGAGAAGATCGATTCCTCCCATATGAATATCCAAACCCTCTGGAAAAATTTGTTCAATCATCGCAGAGCACTCCAAATGCCAACCGGGCCGGCCAGCTCCCCAGGGTGTTTCCCACGAGGGTTCGCCCGGCTTGGAAGCTTTCCAAAGCGCAAAGTCCGCAGGGTGTTCCTTCTTCTCATCAACGTCGATGCGATTGCCCGCAATCATATCGTCAATTTTTCTCTTCGAAAGTTTTCCGTAGTCTTTGAATTCCGATACTCGAAAATACATATCCGTCCCAAATGACGTTTTGACGGGATAGGCCAACCCCTTTTTTTGAAGGCCTTCAATCATCTGAATCATTTCTGAAATCGTTTGAGTGGCCTTTGGTTTGTGCTGAGGCTCCACAATTTTAAGCGCCTTCATCTCGCGTTCGTAGGTTTCCGTAAAGCGCGCGGCCACTTGGTCGGCCGATTCGTTATTCTTCTGAGCCACAGCGATAATTTTGTCATCAATGTCGGTGTAGTTGCGCGCTACATGAGGATCGAACCCCGCGCCACGAAGGGTGCGCGCGAGAAGATCGAGAACAATAGGGGGGCGGCAGTTTCCGATGTGGATCAAGCCGTACACGGTAGGGCCACAGCAATAAATGGTGACGCGATTTCCAGCCCGAGGCTGAAATTCCAACTTCTTCTGCCGGAGAGAGTCGTAAAGCTTTAATGGGATAGCCGTCAATTACTTGCTCCAAGCGAAATCGTCAGAATAAAAACCACTTCTACGTATAGGTGAATCGCGTAGGCTGTCCAAAAACTTTTCGTTCGAATCGCAATCAAACTTAAAATAGGTGAGAAAAGAAGCATGCCCCACGCTTCAAGGTCCGGCTTCACAAGATGGTAAAGCACTTCAAATGCCCACACCCATAAAAGGGCGACTTTCCAGCTCAGTTCCTCTGTCAATTTGAGGTCCTGAAAAACTCGTCTCAAGC
>DDSI01000030.1 GCA_002343335.1 Bacteriovoracaceae bacterium UBA2394 | reverse complement strand
TATTCGATCCGGGGAACCGGAAGGGTTCGTCATCGCATTGAACAAGGCGCAAAGGGGCTTGGCGTGGAATTCAACCCCTTTCCTTCCGAAGCCGAAGAGCGTTTGGCAAAGTATGTCAATGCCATCCGCACTTCCGTTTAGAGCTTCCGATAACCTACATTTTGAAGTGAATCGGAAAAGGCGCGAGGACCATGCAAAGCCTCGGCGATGATTCTTGCCGTATCGACTAAGCGCGGACCGGGACGATTGAAGTATTGATTTCCATCTGCCACGTAAACTTGTCCATTCTGAACTGCCTTAAGGATCTTCCACTGAGGATGACTTTGCAGGAGCGGAACTTCTCTCATCGTTCGCTCGATAGGAAGCCCACATGGCGCAATCAACAGCACATCGGGATCTGCCGCCAGCAAATCTTCAAAGGTCAAGATTGGGGAATGGAGTCCGGCCTTACCCAATAAAAAATTTCCTCCTGCGATTTCCGTAAGTTCGGGCGTCCAGTGACCCGCGGACATCAATGGCTTAATCCATTCAATGCACACTAAACTTTTCCTTTGCGGCGAATTCCCAAATCTCTCATAAATTTCTGCCAACTCACTCTTCATTTTTGCGATGAGCCGCTGCGCAGCCTCAAGGTCATTTAAGCCTTCGCCAATTTTCTCAATATCCTTAAAGACCCCTTCCATATTGTAGGGTTCAAGATGGATCACTTTGGGATCGCAGCCTGTAATTTCTTTTAATGCCGCATCCACATCTCGAAGACTAACGGCGCAGATCTGACATTGCACCTGCGTGACAATATGAGTGGGGGCCAACTGTTTCACCTTTTCAGCGTCCACGCGATAGACGGACAATCCCTCCTGCACAATCGCGCGAATACGCTGGTCTATTTCGTAACTCGTGCCATCCGTTGGAAACTTGGGTGACGTGACCGCCGGCAAGGAAAGAACCGTCGCAGGATAATCACACTCGTGAGATCGGCCGACCAGAAAGCGTTCGTAACCCATGCGCACAAGAATTTCCGTGGATGACGCTATGAGAGAAATAATTCGAGGCGTGCTAGGCTCGGTCATGCACTCTCTTTAGCGACAACTTGTCGTCGCCAAAGAAGAGCGAGTCCAAAGAACAGAGCTGTATAGAGTAGATCGCCAACGACCGTCCCTCCGAAGAAGGGAATCGCAGCGACATAGCACTCCACCCATCCTGCAAAGGTTTTGGGATAAAGTGAGCCCTGAAACCAAACTCCAAAATTCGAAATGACGAAAAAAAGCGTCGAGGCCATCAGCGAGGTACTACCAAGGCGAACTGGCGTCCACCTTCGTTCCCGTGGAAGCATTTGCCGAGCCAAAAGAAAATTGGCAGCCAACGCACCGTACACCCAGGGCATTTCAGAGTGAATTCCCAAAATCAAATCGCTAAGAATCATCGCCATCAAAGGCAGGACCCATCCGAAGCGAAAGGCGCCAAAGACTGCCCCCGAAAAGAGAATCATTCCACCCACGGGCGAGAAATTGTAGGGATGGGGAATCAGCCGAGCGCCGGCCGCAATCACGATGAGTAAAAGAGAGAAAAGGATCCAAGTTTTAGACGATTCTTTCATGACGTCACGCTAACTTACGAAGTTCGGAGCTTCAAGTCCTGATAGCCGATGCCGTTTTTTTCATAGACCTGCACTTTGTCAAAATGAATGGTCTGCTGAAAAAAGGGCCCGTCGTAAACAAAAGTATGGAACTCTCCATTTTCCCCGCAGGGATCCACACTTGAAGGCAAAGAATTGACGAACTCGCGATCGTACGGTCGACCCACGAAAGCCAGGGGAAGTTTTTTGGTGTCGACGGCTACGACGATGCCCTTATAGCCCAAACCCAAAAACACTTTCAAAACTTCCTCGGAGGACCATTTCCAAACTGGAAACACAGCCTTCAATTCCATTTTAGAAAGGGCTTCTTCTCGATATTTTCGAAGGTCTTCAAGATGCAAATCTCCAAAGGCAATTCCCTCAAGACCCTTTTTCTTGGCGGGCTTCAAGGCATCCGACAATTTTGTTTCAAACTCCGTATTAGGGGCTCCTTCGGAAAGTGAAACCTTGATGAGAGGCATCTCTAAAGAAAGAGCCTGCGCTTCAATGAGCTCCATACGCACCTGATGGGCTTTGCATCGATTTGAACTCTCATCGACATTAGTCACAAGTCCTTGCAGTTTAAACTCAGGACTCTTCAATTCAAAAAGACTTACGACACTGTCCTTGCCGCCACTCCAGGACAGCAAAACCTTTTGCTTTTTCATAGGTTGCTTGAGGAATTTCGCCTCAAACGCGGGCTCTTGTCGAGAGTCTTACTTCTTGATTAATCATTCACCTTCAAGAAACTTCGAAAGAGATGAAGTCTTGGATCCGCACTTGCCTTTTGCTGCTATTGAGTTTTGGCCTGGCCTTTGCCATTTTAAGTAGCCTTCCAAAGCAGGGGAGTGACGTGGAACCTACAGCCCCACAAAATACCGACCTCACGCTGGTTCCGGATCCCGAAGGCACGGTGGCTACGGACTGGCGTATCTTACGAGGGCTTAGTCTAAATGGGGGAGAAACCTCGGCGGAGTTAAAAGCTCTCGATGGAAAGATTGTAAAAATCCCCGGCTATATGGTCCCCCTCNNNGCCCAAGCTTGCATTCACGTTCCACCACCGCCCGCGAATCAAATGGTCTATGTGAAGATGAAATCCAAGTCTGAAACTCCGGTTACCCGCGCAGCTCTCTGGGCCGTGGGAACGCTGAAGCTTGAACCATCCTCGAGTCCCTACGGTCGGGTGGCCTTTACAATGGAAGGCCTTGGCGTAAGGCCGTACAAACGAGAATCTCGCTAGTTTGCGGGACTCGGGCAAATTTGCCCGGCCTTTGAGCTGATAGATTTAGAAACGCTTCCGCTTGGCGGAAATTTACGGTGCGAGCCCTTGGCACAACTTATGCAATTAAACCTCTCCATGGTGATGCGTTTAACGTCTTTTTTTCTATTGTTGATTTTGAACTTCTCAGCAAATTCCGCTCTAGCCGAAACGAACTACGGCTATTTGTTTCAATGGGACATCAAACCCAAATCCGCCCTCATCTTTTATAGCGGCAGAAACGCGGGAGAGAACTACTTTTTTCTAGGCGAAGTGGCGGGGCAAGGAAAAAACATCGTCTGCTCGCCGTCTTACAGCGAGGAGCTAAAGATGTTCGCAGCGAACTGTGGTTTTGTCCTTCAGCGTAACGGGCGTTTTCTTTCGATTGAGCACCGTGGAATTTTAAGCTCTGTGATTCAAAATGGAGGGGGCGATCTCGTCCGCAACCTCGACAGCCATTCGGATCTCCGTCTGGTGCGTATGGGAAATCTCACTATGAATCGTGATTCTAATTTGGATCGTGACGGTGACGGTCAATATGATTCGAATGACATCGACCGTCTCAACGGGGATGGAACTCGCAAGGAAGTGATGAAGGGTGCATTGGCGGAACGCCTCTATAATTTTATGAAGTCCGGCCAAATGAAAATCGGATTATTCCCAACAGCCTTTAAATCAAATCCCAACGCCCTGGTGACCCGAGTCGTGGGTGAGAACATGATTTGCCGAGCGAAGCGTACGAAAGCCAAATCGAAGGACATCCGCTACGAGTGCGAGTTTTCTTTCGATTCTCAAGGCGCGAGCCTTTCCAATCATACTCGATAGCTGCATCACCGAATTTTTCTGTTCTAGGCATAGGATTTGTGCATAAGTGCGTTCTTTTTCAGAGTTTGTTGGACCAGAGCGGCTACACGGATGTGGATTATCTC
>DDSI01000002.1 GCA_002343335.1 Bacteriovoracaceae bacterium UBA2394 | reverse complement strand
GTAGGGAACACCCGATGCCCATTGGACAAAGTCGTAGTGAAGATCGCCATTGATGTCGCCGCCCGTCCAGCCATAACGACGTCGATTGGCTTCATTAGTTCTCCGATCCTCCTCTTTTCGGAAATTTCCTTGATGTGTATCGCCCATTCCCTGGTCCATTCGTTTAGAGCGTTCATCCAATAAGCCTCCCGCAACTTTCGCACGAGCACGAGGGCTACCATTGTGGAGTGATCTGAAATGTTCCTTTAAAGATCGATCGTAAGTTTTGTTGTAGGCGTCATCCAAGGTTTGCAACCAGGCCTGTTGGACTTCTCGTAGTGAAGCATTTCTGCTTTGGATGAGTTCGGAAAGAATCATGTCAAAGGTTTCAACACCGTGAAATGCATTTGAATTAGCTGCCACGTTATTAAGACTCGATTTAGAATCTTCACTCAGGATCACCCCAGCGAGACTGTCTAGTTCGGCCACCATGCCAGGATCATTAAGACCGGAAGTTGCATATTCTTCGAGTTTAACCAAGATCTCATCTAACCCATGAAGTTCGTTCAGCTTCGTAACAGCACCCGACATATCCACAGGGGCTTCCGCTGCCTGTCGAAGATTTTCCAAGAAATTGACGGCGAAGCCCGGTGTATCGGCGTAGTCAGACTTTTTTGCCGAATTTAATTTCAGAGTTGCCACATCTCGGTGAATCCAAGATCCATAGGTCACACCGTATCGACGATTTTCAAAGTACGCGCTAAGACGAGGAAGAATTTCCTTCAACGTAACTAGCATTGCCGGCTCTGATACTGCCTTCCAAATATCCGTCATCACCGTACCGACGAAAACTCTTTCATCTTCAGTCAGAAGCAAATGATGGACCGGCGTACCACACGAATCTTCAGCGTTCGACGTGTTGTCCAAGCGAGAAATTGACGAGGCAGAAAAGCCCAATTCTCGCAACACGCCTTTCACTTGATTGACGGCATCAGTCTTCGTTCCCTCATCCTTAAGATTGCTGAGGTCACTACAGAGACCCCTCGTCACTGCTTCAAAAAACACCTTCGACGATTTAGCTCTTCTCAGTGAATGCGCCTGAGTCTGGGCATTGAGGTCAGTAAGCACTTGAGCGCTTAGAAGTGAATTCATCTGACCTAAAGTGCGTCCCTCTCCATCTTTAGAAAGACAGGTTTTATAGGTATCAATCGTCCTAGAACCGCCTCCCTGACTCTTCAGGCACGCGGACAAGTACTTTGCGCGAGCAATTTTCGCTATGAGAGACTCTCCCGATTTAGGATCATTCTGACCTAACTTCTTAATGTTGGAGACCAACTTACCCAACTCTTCCTTTGCAGAGTGCTCGGCCAGCACAATACGGTTTGAATCATAAAACATGCCAAGGTTCGGTTGAGGATTATCTTTGTTCTTTACAAGCAAGGGTTTCATACCCAAATCCATGCTCGACATTCGAATACGATGAACGTTGCTCGCGAAACTTTCTCTATCTTCTCTATTTTTTTGTTCATAGAGCGCTTCCACCGTAGAAAGAATTCTCTTCACGTCGATGTGAAGAGTGTTAATTCGACCTTGAAGCTCAGTAATTCCATCCAAGATGGCTTCATTCTGATCGTAAAGTCCGTGAAGAAGATCTTTCACTTCTTTAAAATTTCTTTCGGTGTCAGCTCGGAAGGCTTTGAAGTCTTCGTAGAATTCCTGAAGTAACTTAAGCGTAGGATCAGGTCCTCCACCACCAAATAGACTTGAGATCAAAGATCCCATTGAGACCGCGAAACTCACCAAATTAATACACGAAGTAGCAAGATTCAAAAACTTTGTGGAATCCATCACCTTTGTGACGGCTTCTACACCCTCAGAAACTTTGTTAAAGTCCTTGATGGCATCGACCAAATTTTTCACATGTGTGGCACCATTCAACAAGTTGGTCGCCACGTGCGCAATTTTCCGAGTTTCCGGACTGAGCGCCGCCAAGTTGTATGCCAGGCCGGCCATTCCGCCCACCAAATCCGCCTGCGCCTTAACAAATTCACCATTGGCTTCATTCTTCTCTCTCTTTGCTTCGATTTGATCGTCCAGACCTTCGATCGCCATGCCCAATCTCTTTTTCAATCGCGGGTTGCTCGCCTGAGCTTCTCGAAGAGTGATTCTAAGCTCTTTCATCTTCACTAAAACTTCGTGATCGTTAGCCACCTTGTCGCTGACCGTCAGAAGAAAGGCATTCTTTGCAACACGAAAACCTTCATTCGAAACCGCAGTAAGTACCTCTTGCCGACCCAGGGTCTGATCGACTGTTGCCATCAACTCCGGCACGGGGCTGGACTCTTCCGCAAGCTGTAAACGCTCAAGCGCTGCTTGCATCTTGAGCTCCATAGTTTCAATTCCAAGCATGGTCTCTTTGTGCCGTTCCTGCGAAGCAGCATCGAAAGACTTAAACTGCTTCTGCATTTTTTCCATTGCAGCCATCGCCATTTGAAGATCTGCGATGGTTACTTCCCGATAGGCTTCCGGATCACCTATTCGAACTCCAACAAATTGCGCAATCTGCGCAAAATCTTCATCTTCCATGAGAGCAGTCACCAATTTTTCGATTGCCTCTGGCGATGTCAGTCGATTGATAAGTTCCAAATCTCCAACGGAACCTTCCTGC
>DDSI01000224.1 GCA_002343335.1 Bacteriovoracaceae bacterium UBA2394 | reverse complement strand
CTTTAGAATAGCCGACAAGGATGCCGCGCGCGTTCTTGCCTCTGGATCGAGATATTGATTGCGGGAGCTTAAGGCCAATCCCGAGGGCGCGCGCTTGGTTTCACACGGCACAATTTCAACGTCCAAAAAGAGATCGTTCGCCAAGGCTTCGATGACTTGGAGTTGCTGAAAATCTTTTTTTCCAAAATAAGAGCGCGTCGGCCGACTGAGCATCAGCAACTTTGTCACCACGGTGGCCACCCCCGTGAAATGGCCTGGGCGAAATTGGCCTTCTAAAATTTCCGTGAGCGAAGCCGGTGGAACGATGCGCGTACCCGACTCGCCTTCGGGATAAATTTCGCGAATCGATTTTGGCAAAAAGACTGCGTCGACTTTTAAACTTCGAAGCAATTTTAAATCTTCGCGCTCCCTTCGAGGATATTTTCGAAAATCTTCTTTCGGTCCAAATTGGGTTGGATTCACAAAAATGCTCACGAGCGTGAGTGCATTTTCCTTCTTAGATCGCCGCATAAGGGAAAGATGGCCTTCATGCAGAGCGCCCATCGTGGGCACAAAACCCAGGGTCCGTTTCAGCTCGCGCTTACGCCAAGCTTGAAGCGCTTTTCGCGTGCGAAGAATTTTAAGCATTGAAACTGTGTTCCAGCGAATCCGGATATGTTCCCGAGCGCACCTCAAGGGCATAAGCATTCAGCGCATCTCGCACCTGATGAGCCCCATCGGCAAATCGTTTTAAAAACTTAGGTTTGAAATCGGGATTGAGACCGAGCAAATCATAGAGCACGAGCACCTGGCCCGAGCAAAAAGGTCCGGCGCCAATTCCTATCGTAGGAATCGTCATGTAAGTTGTAATTCTCTTTGCGAGCTCCACAGGAAGCATCTCGAGCACGATCAATTCCGCACCCGCCGCTTCCAAATGCTCCGCCTCCTTCAATAAACGCTCGGCATCTTCAGCGGTTCGACCCTGCACTTTGTAGTCTTGAATACTTTGAGGTGTGAGACCGATATGCCCACAGACTCGAATTTCTTCCTTGCGAAGTTCCTCAATCACTTCAGGTACGTCGCCTTCCACCTTCACCATGTCCGCTCCCGACTGCAGCAGATGCTTGGCATGAAGCACAGCAGCCGTACCATTCTCGTAAGTGCCCACCGGCATGTCGGCGATCAAAATCGGTTTTTTGAGAGCGCTCGATTTATCCAATCCGCGTCTTACGGCTTCGGTGTGTCTCATCATGGTTTCGAGCGTGACTGAAAGTGTATTCTCCGCGCCATAAACCACCATGCCGACACTGTCTCCGACGAGGACATAATCGAATGATTCCGTATCCGCGATTAACTTTGCAAATGTCGCGTCGTAACAAGTCACCATCAGCTTTTTCGTCGTGAGCCTTTGAGTATTCACTGCCATTTACTTTTTTTTAGGGCCTTTAGTGCGGCCCCGGCAAGATAAAAGGATCCCACAACCAGGATAGGATGCTTAGAGTTCAACATTCCAACGAAGGTTGGGCCAAGATCCCTTGAATCCCTCAGAATTTTAGACGGAATAGTCCTCGAAATCTTTGACGCGATCCGCCGCAGACTTTCCGCTCGGGCCTGACGCTCAGGATAGTACGTGGGAAAGATAAATTCTCGAGCAAAGGGCTTCAGCAGTCGGAGCATCTCAGCGAGGGGTTTGTCGTTCATCGCTCCAAAAACAATTGTCCATTTTTCCCGAGTCCAATCTCCATTTTTTAACCGAGAAGCCAACGCCCTTACCGCGTGAGCATTATGGGCTCCGTCGACGAGCACGATCGGATTCTTCCGCAGCACTTCACATCGCGCCGTCCAGAGGGAGTCCGAAAGCGCCTTTTCAATTTTTTCATATTTTACAGAAAGTCCCCAATCAAATGCAGCATCTTGAAAAAGGGAAAGTGCTGATCGAATATTTTCCCCCTGATACGGCCCCCACTTCTTTTCCAGACGTTTCAAAAGCGATTCTAATTTTGGCGAAAAGCGAATCTCTCCCGTATCGCAAAGAGGAGTGCCCGCACGGTCTGCCTCTTTTTGAAGCACGCGTCTCACGAGCGGTCTTTGAGGATGCAAATAGCACGCCCTACCCTGCCGCATGATCCCCGCTTTTTCCGAAGCAATATGCTTAGGCGTCGGCCCGAGCACATCCTTGTGATCATCATCGATGGATGTAATGGCAGAAAAATCCGGATCGCAGATATTCGCGGCATCGAGTCGGCCTCCAATGCCCACCTCGATCACCTGCACATCCACTTTCTCAGCTCGAAAAATTAAAAATCCGAGCAGCGTCAATCGCTCAAAGTATGTAAGAGGCTCTAAAATATCGGCGAAGTCTCTTTCAAATTTTTTTAGGAGCGTAACGGAAATGGGCTTTCCCTGAATGCGAATGCGCTCCGTTACATCTACGACGTGCGGCGAAGAGTACGTCCCGACTTTTAAACCATGAACTTTCAATAAATGCGTAAGCCAAGTACAGGTGCTGCCTTTGCCATTGGTACCCGCCACCAAAATCGTGCGGCGGCCAAGCTCGGGATGGTCCGTCTCGGCGGCGGCCGATAGCATTCGCTCCAACTTGTAAGTCGTGCGCGAGGGAATCTCAAAACGTTTGGGATCTAGGCCCATGATATCAATGCGGCCGATGAAGATGTCTAAAAACCTGGGATAGCAATTTCTTCTGATCTTTCCGATGTGCAATCAGATCGATCATTCCATGCTCAAGTAAAAATGGAGCGCGCTGAAACCCCTCGGGTAATTTCTGTCGAATGGTCTGCTCTATCACACGAGGCCCCGCAAAACCAATGAGTGCTCCAGGCTCGGCCATCGCCACATCACCCAGCATTGCAAAACTTGCCGCAACTCCGCCCGTCGTTGGGTGGGCCAGCAGCGAAATATAAGGCAGCCCAGCTCGCTTCATTTTTTGAAGGGCAGAGCAAGTTTTGGCCATCTGCATGAGCGAGTAAATCCCCTCCTGCATTCGCGCGCCTCCCGAAGCCGAGACCACGATTGCCGGAGTCCTGTTTTCAAAAGCATATTCAAAACAGCGTGTGATCTTCTCGCCGACGACAGAGCCCATACTGCCGCCCATAAATTCAAAATTAAAGAGTGCGATTGAAACTTTACGACCATCAATCTTTCCGTGGCCCCAGATTGCCGCTTCCATTTCTTTCGTCTTTTTTTGAGACGCTACGACTCGGCCCGCGTATGCAGAGAGATCCTTAAACTGCAGCGGATCCGTGGGAATGAGATCGGCATCTTCTTCCACAAATGTGTCCGCGTCCAACAGCAGTTGAAGTCGCTCTCGAACGGGCATCCAAAAATGGAAATCGCACTTCACACAAACGTAGCGATTTCGTTCAATTTCCACATGGTAGAGGATGGCTCCGCAATCCAGGCACTTGGTCCAAAGATCCGAGGGCGCCTTGGATTCAACGGGCTGAGAACGTTGCTGAATTCCAGGCGAGGGAAGGTCTTTGATCCAACTCATATATCCCGCCATCGAAATCGAAGCGGAGCGCAGGGTCAACAGGACTTCTTTACTTAAAGAGCTCGACGATCCCCATCTTAGAAAGCTGTGCAAATACAGCGTCCTGATTCCATATGGATAACCCATTTGTCTCCGCTTCAGCGGCAATCAGAAGATCGGCAACGTCTATCGAAATAGCTTTCCAGCGCTCCAGGGGCCCATTAAAGTGGGCCCCCATGAGCGAAAAGATTATCTTCACCCTCAAAAAGATTTCAAAAATCGTCCCTCCCAAGCGCCAAATTTTGAAGGATATCTATTTATCTTTTTATTACGGCGCCAAAATCGGCGTGCTGGGTCTAAATGGCGCGGGAAAATCCACACTTCTTAAAATTATTGCCGGTATCGAAAAAGATTTCGATGGCGAGATGCTAAAGAGTGATGGGTACTCCGTTGGAATTTTACTGCAAGAACCTCCGCTCGAAGAAAATAAAACAGTCCGAGAAAATATTGCTCTCGGTCTTAAAGAGACTGGCGCCCTCCTCGCAGAATTTGCTCAGATCAATGCCAAGTTTGCGGAGGAGATGAGCCCAGAGGACATGGAAAAACTCATCGCACGCCAGGCCGAAGTTCAAGAAAAAATTGATGCGGTGAATGGCTGGGAGTTGGAACGCACGCTCGAAGTTGCAAGCCAAGCCCTCCGTCTTCCTCCACTCGATGGTCCTGTGACGAATCTCTCCGGAGGCGAGCGCCGCCGCGTCGCGCTCTGTCGATTGCTTCTGGAAGCTCCCGATATTTTATTGCTCGATGAACCCACGAATCACTTAGATGCCGAATCGGTGGGTTGGCTCGAACAGCACTTGAAGCATTACAAAGGCACCGTCATCGCAGTAACTCACGATCGCTACTTCTTAGACAATATCGCTGGATGGATTTTGGAATTGGATCGGGGCGAAGGGATTCCGTTCAAAGGAAACTATTCTTCCTGGTTGGAGCAAAAGGAAGAGCGACTTCGCGTGGAAAAACAATCCGAGGCTAATCGAGAAAAGACCATGGCGAGAGAACTCGAATGGATTCGAATGAGTCCATCCGCTCGACGAGCAAAATCGAAGGCGCGTATCGCAGCCTATGAACAAATGGTGGCAGAAGGAGGTTCGGATAAAATTGATGAACTTCAAATTTATATTCCGCCGGGACCTCGCCTTGGAAATCAAGTCGTGGAATTTAAGAATGTCAGCAAAGCTTACGGCGATAAGCTACTCATTGATGACCTCACATTTTCTTTGCCGCGCGGGGGGATCGTAGGAATTATCGGACCGAACGGGGCTGGAAAAACTACGCTCTTTCGAATGATCGTTGGATCGGAAAAACCTACGAAGGGCACTATCACGGTCGGTGAGACTGTGAAAATCGCCTACGGTGAACAAAACCGCGCATCACTGGATCCCAACAAGACGGTCTATGATGAAATTTCGCAGGGACAAGACGTCATCACCCTCGGAAAAAAGGATGTGAACGCGCGAGCCTATGTCTCTCGATTCAATTTTTCAGGGAATGATCAGCAAAAAAAGATGTCTCAGCTTTCTGGAGGAGAACGAAACCGCGTGCAACTCGCAAAGATGCTCCGCGAAGGCTCGAACCTCATGCTACTCGATGAGCCCACGAACGATTTGGATGTGAACACGCTTCGAGCGCTGGAAGAAGCAATGAATAATTACGCAGGCTGCGGCGTTATTATTAGTCACGATCGCTGGTTTTTGGATCGAGTCGCAACCTCCATTCTGGCCTTTGAAGGCGACTCGAAGGTCGTTTACTTCGAAGGAAATTATTCAGATTACGAGGAAGATCGCAAAAAACGACTTGGCGATGCCCTTCCAAAGCCGATTAAATATAAGCCACTGAAGGTCGCTTAA
>DDSI01000186.1 GCA_002343335.1 Bacteriovoracaceae bacterium UBA2394 | reverse complement strand
CGCTATGATCTATGGATGGGTGAAATTCACACGCTTTCAAGGGAAACGGCTCGGAGGAGGGCAAGCATGAAGAATTATTTTTCCATGAATGCCGTCGCCGCGATTTTATTTCCATGTGTCGTTCTAGGCGCTCTCGTGGCGATGAATTTTTATAAACGAGATTTTGGCGGAGATGTTTGGGAAATTCCGATCGAAGGTTATGACCCCAGAGATCTGTTGAAAGGACATTATCTGCGATTTCGCTTTCGCTTCCAGACCGCAGAGAATGCTAATTCGGAAGAGAAATGCAATGGCCCCGCATGCTGTCTTTGCCTTTCCAAAAATTCCGACGGCACTCGCAAATATCCCTCCGCCATCAAGATGGAATGTGAACCCGCCAGAGCGTGCGATGCCTTTGTTCTGCCCCGGCCCGTTGAAGGCGAAAAATATTTCATTCCGGAGTTGGAGGCCACGCGCTTGGAGGATCTTCTTCGAACGGGGAAGGCCAGCTTGACCGTGACCATCGGTCGCAGTGGAGAAATGTCGTTCCGAGATCTATTGATTGATGGAAAGGATTGGAGAACGGCGAATCCCTAAGTTAAGGCTCAAATAAATTTCAGCTCATCGAATACTTTGGCTTGATCCTCATTTTTAACTTCTGATATTTCTTCACACACCTGTTGGGTACAGGTGTTAAGGGTTTTTTAAGGGGTTAAGGGTTAGATGGGGTCTCAAAGACGGGGATTTTTTCTCCACTTTTTAGGAATATTCCTTTTATCGCTCTTTGCGCAGACAGTGAGCGCGAGCGCTATTCAGCTTTCGTGCCAACGCGATGTTCTCTACGAACTGGGGCTCGAGGCAGAAATCGACGATCTTCAGCGCATTTTGCGCTTGGATTTACCCGAATTTCAAGAAGGGCATGCGAACCGCGCTTGGAAGCGGGTGGCTGAAGAATTGCTTTTGGTCTATCGGGGGCGTTTTGGAAAGATCCCTACAGCGCTTCTGAATGGGATCCAGATCAAACAACTCGTTTGGGGCATTGGGGTGATCTTAGAGAAAGCACCTCATCTTGAGAGCGAAGTGGGGAAGGCTCTGAAAAATATTCGAAGCTATCTCAAAGGCAATCTTGGCGGAAAATTTGATCGATCAAGTTTTCAGGGTTATGTGAATGAATTTCGGGCCGCCGCTCATTATCTGATGAAGGGTTACAAAATCATTGGCTTTCGAGAACACTTTAACATTCAAACGCGGGATGTTTATGAGATCGATCTCGTGCTCGAAGATCCGGCTGATCCCAGCCGCTCCATTTTTGTCGAAGTCAAATCAAGCTATACTTATGATTCTCGCTATGCTCGTGCACTGCATCGGCTCACGTATCTTTTGAGCGCAGCTCACGATGTGGGAAAGCATCGTATCAGTCAAATTTGGATCTTCTTTGCGTCTGGGCTTGATTCTCGTGGTATGGAAGATTTTTCTAATCATTGGCCGCATTTAAGAGCCGAGACCTTTTCTCGATAGAAGATAGGCCCGTCGCCTCCTCGCGCTGAGAATTTTTGACTTCGTTTTACGTGAGGTGCCCCCGGAGGCACGAGTCGTTCATGAAGTTTCGACTTTGAGCATGGATGAAAATAAAAATTCCAAACGAAAGAGTCACCTCTTTAGGCCCTGTCGCCAAAGTCCGCGAGTCGAAAGCTTGCATGAAGGTTTGAGGGGGTGAAGCAATGCCGTACTTCATGCAAAGCCTCACCCCCTCAAACCTCTGTGTAGGGATTCAAATCGCGGACTTTGGCGACAGGGCCTAGATTTACTCTGGAAATTGGCTAGTGTTGCGTTCAAAATGAGGGTCATGCGCTTCCCATTGATCTTTATCTTCGGAACATTTCTTTTGATCTCTCTCATCTCCGCCAAAAGCTTTGCGCTTTGCGTCCAATATGATGAGGCGAAATTGCGAAAAGGACCTGGACTCGATTGGCCCATCACTTGGGAAGTGATTCGCTACTTTCCGCTAAAGAAAATGTCCAAACAAAAGGGATGGTACCGCGTGCAAGATCTCCACGGAGACTATCATTGGGTAAGAGAAGACATCGTCACTTCACAATTCGAGTGTGCGACCGTGAAGGAAGAATTTGCCAACCTTCGTACGGGACCGGGGACCAATTTTGCTGCCGTTCCGGCGGGCAAAGGGGAGCGGTATATGTCCTTTCGGGTAGTCGCCAGAAAGGGTGTCTGGGTCAAAGTTGAAGACTCCGAAGGGGATCAAGCCTGGGTCAAATCTGACCTTCTTTTCATTCAATAACTATGCATCCCTTGCATAGGCCTGCCGGAAATAGACCCCTAAAAGGCCTTTAAATGGCCCTCATGGGGCCCAGCTTTTGCAATATTTCTTCCCGTGAGGTGGCCTGTGAGACTCCTGGGGAATTTCTTCATTTTTGTTTCATGCCTAATTTTTCTTTCCGCGTGCGGACGAAGTTCTTTGCCGGGCGGAGCGCGAAGCACGTTCTTCGGATCGGAAGTTGAAAATCCCTATGCCCCGCAGATTACGCTTGTGGGCGGTGAGACTATGAGAGTCGAGGTCTTCGCTCGATTCGAAGAGCCCGGATACACCGCGCAGAGTTTGCTTGAAGGAAATATTAGTTGGGCCGTCGAGGTGTCTGGTGAGGTGGATACAACGAAGCTGGGAAATTATCTGCTTCGCTACATGGTCAAGGATTCCGAAGCTCGAATCGCGGAGAAGACTCGAAATGTGACGGTGGCTGATCTCACAGCGCCTCGCGTAACGATGCTCGGCTCGACGACGATGGATTGGGTTCCCGGTTCTCCCTTCGTCGATCCTGGAGCTACCGTTCAAGATAATTACGATAGCAACTTATCTGTGATTGTTTCGGGCAGCGTGGATGTTCTTCGAGTCGGAGAGTACGCGCTCACTTACAAGGCCGTGGATTCTTCCGGCAATCAATCTTTAGAACTCACGCGCCTTGTGCGAGTGGTGGATAGCACGCCTCCGGTGTTGACCGTTACTACGCCGACCGATGGCCTCCTCATTCGCGCTCCATTTTCTGTGCAGGGCCAATGCGAATCTAATCTGCAAGTAGAATTGAGTGGCGACATTCAAAATGGATCAAGGCAAGTGACTTGTGCTTCAGGAGCCTATTCCTTTTCAAATGTATCATTGCAAGGACCCGATGGTTCAAAATCGATTACGATTTTTACGACGGATCTTGGACAAAATGATGTCACCATTACTCGATCGCTAACGCTCGATACCTCCGCTCCCGTACTCTCCATTGCAACCCCGGTGGAAAATGCGCTTTTTAACACCAAAGTAATTCCATTCACGGGCTCCTGCGAAGTGGGACGTCCCATTCAACTTACGGGCAATGGCTCCGTCACGGCGGGGAGCGCCACTTGCGCTGCGGGCGGAACTTATTCTTTCACATTTACCTTCGGTGGAAG
>DDSI01000059.1 GCA_002343335.1 Bacteriovoracaceae bacterium UBA2394 | reverse complement strand
GGCGGAGAAGGCGGCGCGCTATGGAATACTGTTTGGAATCGGCTGGCTCGCATGGGAAACCGCTGAATTTTTCTTTTTTCTTCCGCATGCTCCCGGAGGAGGCCTGCTATGTAATGTGTTTCCGTTCGTGTGGGGAGTGACGGTAGCGCCCATCATGGATCCTTTGTCGATGGCAATGATCAAAACCGAGAACGTTCCCCTGTATAAAAGATTGTGGAGTGGGATTCGTCTGAAATTCCAAAAGAAAAATATTTTAAAAGAAATGGATTTTCTTGAGACAGAAGTCGGAATTTTAGTTCGGCAAAATCAAAAGGTAAATTCTCGCGAAGAACTTCCTTTGCAACCCTCCTTAGAGAGTTCGCTTTGGGTGGAGACGCTACTGAAGATTCGAGCGGAACATGAAGCGCATCACGAGTCTCCCACTGCTCAACAAATTGTGAAGCGTATTACGGAAGCTTTGGAGCAACATCAACCCCCCAACCTTACGGACGTCGTTCAGTTCCATGATCTCTTGCAATTCCCGCTCCAAATCTTGAATCGGGTGGCTGAATTTCAATATATTGGAGACCGTGTTGGATTTTGGGAACTTTCAAAAATCAAGATTCGCTTGGGGCAAGCGGGTAAAGCAATTACCCGATTTACAAATGTATTAGCGATGCTGAGCCGTATGGAAACCATTGAGAATGGTCCTAAGCATGCTTTTGCGGTGAAGGCGATTCTTCAGGCCTATGAAGATGTGTTAGTTGCCATGGATCCTGTGAAAAAAACGGTGGAGCCCTTGATTGCCGTTGCAGGTGTGCCGATTGGCTTTGGTGGAACCGAGAAAGTTCATTCAGCGATTGCAGAACTAAAAAAAAGAGTAAAATCGTTCCGCTCTAAAAAATCGATGTGCTGGGCAGCCGTCTTGAAAATCTGACGGAATCGGACCGAATTTGACGCTCAGCAAAATTAACGCATGAGCTAAGTTCGCATTCTCTCACGCAACTTTGGTTACACTCCTTTTATTCCCTGAATATTCCTCTTACACTTGAGAAGTTCTCTGGTGGAAAGTTTATGGGTGGAAATCTCATTGGATTACTCGTCAGTGTTGCGATCATGGCCGTTCTCGCGGTTTGGACGGTCCTTACGATCTCTGCAGGAAAGAACGCACGCGCCTTAGAGAAGGCGAAGACAGAAATTTTCCAAACGGAATCAAACACGTCATACATTTTGAGTTTTTACTTAAATAAAGCGCAGCGAATTGTGGGGCCTACCGAGGATGAATTCGCGGGCATCGAGCGCTATCCAAATACAATTCCAACCGAAAGTGATCGGTTGGATGGACTTAGTTTGATTGTGAGTGTCGCAAACGCGATCAATATTCCCGCGCAACTGGATGAGACCAGCAAGGGATTTAAACTTCCTAAGCCGGACGATGAAAAAGACAACTTGTCTTATGATTTGTTCAAAGAGCTCTTAGCGAAGGATCGCAGCGATTATCTCTTGCTTGTTACCACGCCGACGGAAACTCACGTCGTCAATCCGACTGGAGCGTCTTTGAGTGAGTCTTCAGACAAGAGTTACATGATTTTTAAGCCCGAAAATCTGGTGGGACCAAAGTTGACTAGCACTCATTTCGTCTCTCAAGCCGCAAGTCTTTCTCTGGCAAACCGAATTACCATTTCCATTGATAATGGGGAGTTCAAAGTGAGTGATGGATTTAAGGCCAGTCGAACCGTGGCGACGGGCGTCGAGTCTAGTTTGTTTCGATACTCCTATGCTTCTTATGGGGATGCTTCGGATAAGAATTTATACAAACCTCCTGCTCCGCTTCGACATCACAAGGAGCCATTTCAAATTTCATTGGGATCTGGATCTTCGAGTCAGGTCAATTGTCCAGGGTCTCCGGATTGCCCTAAATCACACAATCTTTTCAAGGTTACCTGGGACGCCGTCATCCGCTATGACGGTGCAACTTTTAACAAGGGAGATATTGCAGAATCAACGGACGGCGATGAATCCACGACAAAGTTTTTTATAGGCGATGATGGAAAACTCCGTGCCAAGATTCACCGAGAATACTATCCCAATGCATTTCGTGCGGCGGTGGATACGAGTACGGTCATGCAGTCGATAGACGCAGCATGTTTGCCTTCGAATTTGAAACCTCAACGATGCAAAGATCGTTGCGATTATGCTTTTGACTCTCCCAACCGGAATTCCGAAAGCTGGAGAGGTTATAAAAAAGGCTCTCCGTGGTGCGAGTGTGGGACTCGGGATACAGATAACAAATTTGTGGATGATTACGATCGCATGGATCGTTGGAATGTTGGAGATGTGAATTTTCCTCACCATGATTACAACACGGCCAAGGGGAGAGAGCGGTTAGAAGCCTGCTTTGAAGCGTGGGGTTGCACGGAAGGTTTTGCTTATAAGAACTGGTGGATCTTTGATATTGGGGTCTATACGAAATTTAATCATCCAGCGGCTTACATAGCTTGCCATTGCACTCAGCCCCAAGCGCTGGCTTCAAATTCCGAGTCGAATTGGTTTACCCATTCGCTCATTGAGGGGGATGGACTCTACAACTCTCATATCAGTCCCGATCTCCGTGACCCCACACCCCTGATCGAAACCAGCAAAAAGTTTGCCGATGAAAACATTTATTGTTCCGGAGATAGAACTTCCCAAGATTATGCCTGCGGAGCTGCTTTCAATGCATGGGCCAAGTCGCAGAATGTTTCCAATCCTTTAGGAGATGAAAGCTTCAAGGAGCACTGTATGAAGTGTCGTACGGGAAACCGTAATACGCAGGGACAACTCGATAACACTTACCCTTCATGGTGGATGGATTGGGATTCGGTCTGCAATTCGAATATCGATATGGCAGCCAACACGGGCGATCTCACGTGCGGAAATACCATGAAAAATATTAACGGAAAGTACGAATATCGGCGTCGGGACGTTCCGGGATCCGATGAGCGATACGATTCTGCGGGATTGGATATGTATGAAGAGATGTTCTGCCGCTGTTTGAGAGAGAGAAATAATCCTGACATCGCTGCCCATGAGGGATTGGGAGGGTGGAATGGAAAAAAGTGGGCTGAATATTGGATGAACTGGGATCAAAATCAGCTCAAGGCAGACTTTCGCGATTTTCAGGACAACCCCTCGATTCCGAACGATGTTCTAACCGTTGATGGAGAAGTCATCCCTCTTCGTTCCAAGCAAATTATGACATCGTGGAATGGCAATTTTGATATCGGTTCAGCCGCATCGGGAGGTTACAGCTGCACAAACCTCGCCCATGAATATTTTGCAACTCATACGTCATGCGTCCCTGAACCACGCACGGCCATTCCTGGGGGGCACGCTGTTCAAAATCCCCTTTACGAAGAAACTGATTGGGCTCGAGATGCTGGAATCCAAACTCCCGCCGATTTTCGTGCGAAGTTGATCGCCGAAGGGGGAAATCCTGCGACTTATGATTCCGCGCCTCAAATTCGACACTATTGCAAATCCACCTGTTGGTTGGGCGGCGGGCAAGACGCGAAAGTGGAAAAAATCCGAAAGATTGCGCTAGGCACTCCTGCTGGACAGTCGCTTCCCGAATGGTGTGGCGGTCCCAAGAAGGGCGGTGGCAGTGTCACGATCGAGGAAAATCCACAGTACTAAAGATGGGATTAAAAATGATTAGATTCAAAGTGCGTAAGCAAAGGGATCGAATTCGCGGCGGCGCTATGATGCTGGTGTTAATGGCCGTGCTAGTTTCCGCACTCATCATTTACGGCATGATGAAGAATTCTCAATCACTTTTCAAAAGCACCGTGATGAAATCAGAGTACAGCAAAGAGATGGTTATTACCATGAGCGAGGCGGATCGGCATCTGGCCGCTCTGAAAAAAAATGTGACCTGTTGGATTTATCAGGCAACCTGTGCTTCCGGAAAGCCGTTCAAAGATATTTCTGAAGTCATGGATATTAAGTTGGATCGAATCGGAAGCCAGGACAAACTTCCTTCAGACACAGAATTTTTTGTTCGCTGCGTGAGACAGGGAAAGACGGGAAAGTGTGTCGATAAATTTTCTGACAAAAACCATTCAATCACGCCGATCATTTTTGAAGTCGTCACGAACCGCACTGACAATGCGGAAAAGATGCATGTTTCCGTGGTTCGGAGGATTTCGTTTGAACCGCGCACGCTCAATCGCTATTCGCAAGCAGTGCTAGCGCATCCGATGACAAAGCCGGTCACCCTCGGTCCGGCGGTTTATGAGGGAATGTTTGGATTTTGGTACAAGAGTGTCCCTGGCTCGGACCTCAAAAAACAAAGTTTATTTTTACAACCTCTGCCTTCGACACCACTGATCTTTAAAGAACTCGTGATGACCGGCGTAAGCCCAGAAGACTGGATCGTTACGACCGCTGATCAAAAAGGGGTGGCTGACACTCAGCGAGGTGTCGCTTTTAACGCTCAACCCTTAAACCCCGAAAGTATCAGCACCGATCTTAGTAGCGTCAGAGCGGGCGCGGATATTCGTTTGAATGATTTCCAGTATACGAACAATGGAGCTATTCCGCTGAAGCACGAGCTCACCGCCTATGGATCGAATGGAATGGAGGGTTATAAGGTTCTTACGACCTACAATGAAATTACGAATGGCTGGAAAAATAAAAATCCCGATACATCGGTTTGCCCTGATGTCTGGAGTCCATCCATGAATGCGAGCTTAGGATTGCCTTATGACGCGAATGCTTGTCACACGACGGTTGATTTCATTCCAGCTCCCGTGGGTAAACCTAAGTGGACTCTCTATACGCCAGCGCCTATCACGTTTAACCACAGTTCTTCCGCGGTGAAAGGACTGCCCACGATCATGACGGATGGGGATATCACCCTCAAAGGGGGTTTTAAGAAACATTCCTCTTCCGATGCCATTGCATTGGTTACGACGGGTGGCGATATCATCGTGAGTGCCGACGCCGCTTCCACGCCTTATCCTTCAAAAAAATTAAAAGATGTAGGTGCATCGTATGCCTCCGGGCCCAACCCTGTTTTCAACGTAGAGGCCTCTCTCATCGCGCCTCAGGGAAGCTTTGTGGTAGATCATCGAATCCT
>DDSI01000118.1 GCA_002343335.1 Bacteriovoracaceae bacterium UBA2394 | reverse complement strand
GCCTCAAGAGGCAGCTTGATCTATAAAGCAATTCTCATGCCAGGGCGCCCGCTTTGATGTCGGCTTAGAAGAGGTCATTTCAAGCATGTCGTCGTAGTGCGTGAGAAAATCCTTCATCTGATCGATGCAGAAATGCGGCGCCTGATTGTTCAACTCTTCAGCGGTGGAGTATCCATAGTTCGCGGCGATCTTCCACATGCCGGCAGTCGCCGCCGCAGCGAGATCATGTTCCGAATCGCCCATGTAGAAAGATTCGGCAGGATCACGCTCCAAGCGATTGAGCACTGCATGCAAGATATCAGGCTCGGGCTTGTAACGCATGCCCACGTCCGTGCCTTGAATGTGATCGAAATAATGCTCCATCTTCAATCGCCCGAGCATATGTGAAGCTTGTTCACTGTGCTTTGTCGTTGCGATAGCAATTTGATTGTCCCGCGATTTCAGAAATTCCAAAACTTCCACCACGCCTTCGTAGGGTTGAATGAGTCCATCGGGAAAAAGCGAGTGGTGTACTCGATAAGATCGAACGAAATCCTCGATTTCAAAATCCGTAAATTCCTGACCGATTTTCTCGCCAGCATTAAGCAATGTCACACGAAGGTCTTGTCTGAGCGCCTTCACTTCGTCGATTACCAAGTCGCCGTAGCCGATATGCTGAAGGCCAAATCGAAAACTTTCGAGAATGCTCTGACCCGAATTGATCAGCGTGCCATCTAAATCGAAGACAAATAAAGGCATGCCCAACGCTTAAGGGAGAGCATGCCTAAAAATCTAGTGTTTGTTTGGAGTATTAAACCCAGCCGTTCAAGCCGAGAGCGATCCAAATAAAGGAGATCGTCCCGAGAATGAAGCAAATGTCGGAGAGTACCTCCACCCACATTTTGCCCACTCTCTGAGCAGCATAGGAAATCAATGCGGAAAGTCCAAAGGCCACCGTCGCTGAAGAGAGCCAGCAGGTTAAGTCTGCCGTCGTCATCTTCAAATCGCCGACCCAGTTGCCACCGTGAATGGCTTGCACCACTAATGCGGCTATCAAGCTGAATCCTGCACCATTAATTGCGCTCGTTAAGAGCGGTCGCTGCGATCGGCCTTTTCCGCCTCCGCCATGTCCACCATGACGTCCCCCTCCGCCGCCACCATGATGGCGGTATCGGTTACGATTGCGGTCTCGGCCATGTCCTCCATGACCGCCGCCTTGCGGGTTGTTACCTCGGTAATCATTTTGTCGATTATCATCCATTTGAAAGCTCACCTATCTGACTGGAATGGCGCCGTTCTAAATAAAAGCGCGCCCATTGGTTAATGAAGAAATGCTGTCTAGAGTGTCGTTTCTCCCATTTAGTCTCGTCGAAGTGGCTCAAATTCCAAAGCACAATTTCAAATTAATGACTCAACGAGTCACGAACCCGTCCGTTACCAATTGCTTTGGGAAACGCAGGTTGAGTCTTCAGCATCGGAACGAACGAGAGTTCCCGAAACCACAATTCGCTCGGTCGTTCCATTAACGTCGGCCTCCAGGGTGGCCTCAAAAGGCACTCGATATCTCACAATTTGAAGAGATTTAGGACCACAATTCTTGTCGTCTAAGGACTTATAAGTTTTGGAGTATTCACTCACCGTCATTTCCACTGAATATCTCCAGTCAAGTTGATCCTCCCCATTCACAGCTCGTTCCTTCATTTGTTCGTAGGTGAAGTCATCTGTCTTTTTTAGCAGGTACTTAGAGCTAAATGTTCCCTCGTAAGTTTGCACATCCCTCGAATTGATATTGAGCGGAACATCGACGATGACGTCATAGACGTTTAGTCGCGCCTTCGACATCGTATCATTCAAATTCGAAATTTCTGGGACGTGCTTTTCAGTCGTGTTCGACGTTTTCGTCACTTGTTTGTTTTCAACGACGGGATAGGACTCGTTGCTCATCCAATAATAGTCGGTCATTCCAGCGAATGGATCTCCGCAGCCCGACAGAGACAGAGCGGCAAGCACATTCAGAGTAATCAGCATTTTTTTGGTTAAATTCAATTTCATAGACGTTCTCCTTGCGGCCATTGATACCAGAGCCAAAGCAGAGCGGAAGGGGTTCAGTCGTAACAGAGTAAATTGAAATTAACGGACATTATAAGTAGCCGTTATTATTAGAATAAAATAAGGGTTAGAAAATCATGACGAGTGACAGAGTAATTCCAAGGCTTTAAGCCTCAAAATAATTGAGCAGCTTGGGTTTAGATTGAAACAACCTTCCGCGCATGGGTCGGGCTAATTTTGCCTCCAGCCATTCGCCGAGAGTTAATAATTTCTCCACATCGACTCCGGTGTGAAATCCAAATCCCTCGAGCATCCACACTACTTCTTCCGTAGCCACATTGCCGGACGAGCCCGGAGCATACGGGCAGCCCCCAAGTCCGCTCACCGAAGAATCGAAGATACGAACGCCCTCGTCTGCGGCAGCTCGAATGTTCATCAAGGCCATACCGCGCGTGTCGTGAAAGTGACCCGCCAATCGGGCCATGGGAAGGACGGAACGAAGGCGCGAAAGCACTTCTTTGATTTGTCTCGGATGCGCAACGCCTATGGTGTCGCCGAGGGAAATTTCATCGCAGCCCATTTTAAGAAGCGCATCCGCGACCTCCACTATCTTCTCAATAGGCTGTCGTCCCTCATAGGGACAACCAAACACAGTAGAGACATAGCCTCGCACGCGCATCCCCGCTGCTTTTCCCGCTTTCACGATTGGGCGGAAGTCATTGATCGACTCCATCACGGTTCGATTTATATTTTTTTGAGTAAAGGCATCGCTCGTAGCCGTGAACACCGCGATGGATTTCACACCAACCTTGGTAGCACGCTCCAGACCCTTTTCATTGGCGACCAAAAAACTTAAATCGATCTCCTCAGGAATTTTTCCGCTCAGCACTTCCCAAACTTGTTCGGAATTCTCCATTTGCGGAATGGCTTTCGGAGAGACAAAACTACCACCCTCTAAAAATCGCAGTCCCGCATCGACTAACTTTTCAATAAGTTGAATCCGATCACTCGGCGGCAAAATCTTTGATTCATTTTGAAGTCCATCTCGCGGCCCCACTTCCACGATTTTGATGGTTCCAGCATTCGAGCTCATGCTTTAGCTCCTCGATCTTCCATTCGAATCAGCACGCTATCTACCGCAACGCGCTCCGATTCCTTACACGCAATCGTCTCCACCTTCCCATCATAGGGAGCTTTTACTTGGTGTTCCATCTTCATTGCTTCAAGCACGAGAAGAGGCTGACCCTTTCGTACAGCTTCACCGATACTCACTAAAATACGAATGACCTTCGCGGGCATCGGGCTGCGGAGCTCAGCCGCCACCGCAGAGTCTCCCGCAGCGCCACCGCGAAGGCTGCCCTGCGCTCGCGGACGGGGAATGCTCCAGTCCTCAAACTTCGTATGGATGTAGCGATAATCTCCGCGATCGAGCCAATCGATGGCCGACGCCGCCGCGGTTGAATTTTTCTGCGGAATTGCTCCCCAAGGCGAATACCAATCTAAATCCGCATCTTCTTCACTCATTTCGACTGCCGCACTCCCGGTCTGAAAGGTGGACAGCATCTTAATGAGCTCAATCTTCTCTCTGATAGGAGGAGTGGGGCGAAAATTTTGAATAAACCCTGTAAAGATTTTTCCTGACTGAAAAGCATCAGACTGAAGCAGCTTCAATACGTAGGAACGATTGGTCTTTGGACCTGCGATCCACATACTTTCCAAGACTCGTTTCAGCTTCTCAATGGCCCCGTCTCGCGTTTCAGCCCTTACAATAATTTTTCCCATGAGCGAATCGAAGCTGGAATCGATGATATTACCTTCGCGATATCCCATGTCGGATCGCGCCTCATCTGGGTGAGCCAGCTGCAGCTTGAGAATTTTTCCGCCGGAAGGGAGGAAATCCTGAGATGGGTCCTCAGCGCACAGTCGCGCCTCAATAGAATGTCCGCGACGTTTAAATTCCAAATTCTGAATTGTTTCGCCCCCAGCAATTCGAAGCTGCCACTCAATGAGATCAATGCCCGTCGTTTCCTCGGTCACTGGATGCTCCACTTGAATTCGAGCATTCACTTCTAAAAAATAAATTCCATCGCCGCCATCCCAAATCCATTCCACGGTTCCCGCAGAACTGTACTTTGCCTCGCGCGCGATAGTTTCCGACATCTCAAAGATTTTTTTGCGAAGCTTTTCTGAAAGAAAAATACAAGGCGCTTCCTCAATGACTTTTTGATGGCGTCGCTGCAACGAGCACTCTCGCTCCCCGATCGCACGGACATTTCCCTTTTTGTCGGCGAGGATTTGAACTTCGATATGCCGCGCCGGGTCCACCATGCGCTCCAGAAAAACGCGATCATCTCCAAAGGCCGCCTTGGCAATTCGCTGAGAGGATTCTAATTTTTCCCGAAACTCCCCAATACTATCGATGCGAAACATCCCTTTTCCACCGCCGCCGGCCGAGGGCTTAATCAGAAGTGGAAATCCCAAATGCTTCGCCTCGATAAGCAGACGATCGACATGTTGATCGTCCNNAGCAAAGAGATATCGTGAGTCTTTAAAAATCTCCGCGAACCTATTTTATCTCCAAGGAGTCGCATGGCATCCGAAGAAGGGCCGACAAATTGTAGACCCTCCATTTCCACCGCATCCACAAACTGAGGATTTTCCGATAAAAAACCGTAACCGGGATGTACATGAGTCGCTCCCGCCTTTCGCGCAACACTTAGAACCTTTTCCATATGAAGATAGGTTTCCTTCGGTTCAGTGCCGTGAAGAGGGTGTGATTCGTTCGCCTCTGCAACGAAAGGCAGGTCCCGATCCGGATCTGCAAAGCCCACGATGGTGCGAATTCCTAATTTTTTTGCTGATCGAATGATTCGACTGGCGATTTCCCCTCGATTCGCAACGTAAAGAATCATGACATCACGAATTCAGCAGAGGTTTTTTCCACGGAGGAGATTGTCGTTCTAAAAATGCCTTCATGCCCTCTTGCGCTTCCGCGCCAATCCGAATTTTAGAGAGGATTTTAGAAGTTTTCTCCGACACGTCTTCTTTCCAGAGAGGTTCACCCATAATTTCACGAATGAGCTTCTTTCCAGTGCGGACGGCTTCCGGTCCGGAGGTTTCCAATTCGCGCAAATAATCTTGCGTGACAGAGTGAAGCGTACTCGCCGGTACCACTTCATGGACGAGATGCATGGACCTTGCTTCGAGCGCCCCGAATCTCTTTCCCGTCAGATACAATCTTCGAGCTTCGCTTACGCCGATTTTTCGCATGACTACCGGACCAATCGTAGCCGGAATGAGGCCAAGCTTAACTTCGGAAAGAGAAAACTTTGCCGTTTCATCGGCGAGGACAATGTCGCTCGCGGCAACGAGTCCCACTCCACCGCCAAAGGCACCGCCCTTTACTTGGGTAATCACGGGAATGGGGCATTCATCCAATGCGCGGATCATAAGCGCCAGATTCAACGTGTCGGCCTCATTTTCTGAAGGACTTTTTTGAATCGATGATTTCATCCAATTTAAGTCGCCTCCCGCGCAGAAAAAATCTCCAGCGCCCTTGATCACGAGCGCTCGGTCATCTGATCTGATATTCGAGAGCGCATTTCGAATCTCCGTCATCATTTCCGCATTCATTGCGTTTTTCACATCAGGACGATTGAGCGTCAGAAACTGCACATTTCCTCGCTGCTCCACTTCGATAAATTTGAATTTTGTTGAAGTGCTCACGCTGCTCTCCATCCCTCTTACATTCGGAAGACACCAAATTTCGTATCTGAAATCGGCGCATTCAAACTAGCCGACAAGGCCAATGCGACAACATTTCGAGTATCGGCG
>DDSI01000003.1 GCA_002343335.1 Bacteriovoracaceae bacterium UBA2394 | reverse complement strand
TAAGGAAAGTTCAGAGGAAGTAGCATTATCCATCGCTCTTTCAGCGATGAAAACTTACGAAATTCAAATTGAATTGAATGAGAAAAAGCTCGAAGAGCTTGAAAATGGAATCTTAGATAAAAATATTTCTTCAGTCCATTTAGGTGAAATACATCGAATGGTGAGACAACTTTCTGTTTTTAAAAGAGTTTTAATTCACTCCTCTATTGTTTTTCAAAAATGGGCGGGGGTTCAATCCATCGGCCCTTCAACCGACCCAGCAAAGTTGCAACTTAAAGAGTTGAAGGAGATGAATGATCATTCGATATTCTTTTGCGATGAGCTTTTAGAAGACGGTCGAGCGGTGTTGCAGCTCTATTTAAGCCTTGCATCTCATCGCACGAGTGAAGTCATGAGAGTGCTGACCGTCTTCAGCGTCTTCTTTATGCCTCTCACCTTCATCGTTGGAATCTATGGCATGAACTTTAAATTCATGCCGGAGCTCGACTGGCATTGGGGATATCCCGGCGTATGGATCGTGATGGGCCTCGTCACCTCTATCATCGGCATTTGGTTTTACCGTCGAGGCTGGCTCTCTCACTGAAAAAGACATGATCAGCTTCTGATCCCTTGACGCGTTGCGCACCTCGATAGCGAAACACCTGCCGACTTTCGTTTGAATGCGTACTCTATTTTTCTTCATACACTGAAGGCGTTATGAAACTTCCATTGAATACAAGAAACGGTCAGCAAGGGAAAATTGGTTGGATTCTTCTTTGGGCCCTTGGAGTTCCAATTCCGATTCTGCTCGTTCTCTTTCTTCTTCGCGGCTGTACCTAACTCACATCCATTTTTCGGAAGATTTGCTCTTCGTTTGTGAACGATTCAAGCTTCTCGAAATCTATGACACCTGCGCGCTTGGTTAATCCAGGAATAGAAGGGTTATCTGCCACACTTTCTAATCATTGTCCAAATCTGGACCTCCCATGAGAACCCTGCTATCCCCCTTCGCAGGAGAAGATTTATGATGAGAACGGCCTTATTTTTAGCAATTTTTTCTACGGTGCTCATTGGGACAACCGAAGTTCCAGCACTAGCTCAAGCTCAATGGCAGCCCATTTCAAGTTCGCCAGGTTACACTTATTTTGTCTCTGGCAACACCACGGCCTATCCGATTTACGTTCAGGGCGTGAATGGGCTCACTCACTATATTAAGGAGCGCGGCGCGGATGACAGTAAATGGTTTTTCAAAATTCCGGTAAGCCAAGATCCGCAAACCAACGCGGTGATTTATAGAATTCTTTATACTGATGGCTCAAATGTCTGGGAGCGATACAGCCATTGGCCGGCGAATGCCCCGTACACTCAATGGCAAGCTGTGGATTTAAAAACGTGGGAAGCTCATCGAGATACGACGTATAAAAATCTTATCGCCGCGCAGGAAAAAAAATTGGCCGCTGTGCCTTATTATGATTCTCAATATTTCCAAGCGGATCGTCTATTCAAAGCGGTTTATCAGATCGCGTTAAGACAATCTCAACAAGGTCGATAATGTTTCGAAAGCACCTGCTGTTATTTTGCCTTCTTCTCGCGGGTGCTCAGCCTTTGTATGCGCAGCAAGCAGAGCCCGAACGCCCGCCAGTTCTAGAGTATTCTTCAGAAATTCCTACGAGTCGCACGGCGTACATTCTGAGCGCGCTGGCTTCTGCGAGTATCGGGGTCGCAAGCGCTGGAATGCGGGGCGCAGTATGGGTTCTCACATTGATGGCCACTCAGCGGATTCTGGATCTCAGCAACTCGTGGATCGAACATTATTTCTTAGAACTTCCGATGTTCGTGTGGGCGCCGGTAACATTCGGAATTGGTTTACAATTCGCATATCATCAAAGTGGAAAAATTATTCTGAGCCAAAGAAGCGTCGCCGAAAAATGTAAAGCTTTACTCGGCGTGTTAGGAAAATCAGCCGTCGTTCCGTTCCCACTCCTCTCAAGTAAGCCCTAAGTTAATATTGAATTGCCGCTCTCATGGTTACGATGACAATATTCGCTCAACCGAATAGGAGGACATCGTGAAAAATTATTTTACCAATTATTTTGCTGCCGGATTTATCAGTTTAAGTGTTTTACTTCTCTCCGGAATGAAAGAAGCCCATGCGGCCTTTTTTTATATCGATTTTCGAGGTGGGGCTAATTGGTCCACCATTTCAGACTCTGATGGAGAATATGCTCCTGGTTATTTGGTAGGGGCTGCGGGGCGCTTCATGCCCATGGACCTTATCGGTGTCAGTGCAGGAGTCGATTTTCAAACCCGAAGTGCTGATTATTCCGTCGTCGATAGCCAAATCCATTACGTCGACATTCCCGTGACGGGCGTTCTCAATCTCGGCCTTGGACCTGTTTCTCTCTATTTGGAACCGGGACTTTTTTATGCCATTCCCTTGAAATCGACCTTTTACGATGTAGGTATCGCCGAAGTGAAGGCTGAGAAATTCCTTGGCTTTGTCGGGAGAATCCGAGGGGAACTTAAACCCATCGACTCTCTAGGCCTAGGGGTTGAGGCCTATGGAAAAATTCCATTTCAAAGCTCCACCCGCGACCGAATCGTGGCCGCCTCTGTCAGCGAAGACAAAATCTACGATTTTGGGATTTCAGCTGTCGTATCCTTTGGGTTCTTGTGATTTAGTAGCGGGAAATGAATCCTTGGATTTATCTACTTGCGGCGGGGTGTTTTGAAATCGGCTTCACCACCTTCATGAAGCTTTCTGACGGCTTTTCGAAGTGGTTCTACACGGCCTGTTTTGCAATCTGTGCGATTCTAAGTTTTGTCCTTTTAAATAAAGCCACAACTGCCATCCCTCTCGGCACGGCCTATGCAATTTGGACGGGCTTAGGAGCATTTGGCACTGCCCTTGTCGGGATTATTTTTTTTAAAGATGCGCCTGATTTCTGGAGAATATTCTTTTTGAGTACGCTCATTCTCTCCATCGTGGGGCTAAAATTTGTTTCGTACTCCGCTTAGAGAAAATTCTTTGCAGCGATCATTGTTGGCGCTCCAAAAGTTTTTTAATTTCGACTCGAAGCTCTTTGATTTCGGCCTCCAAAACCTCGAATTCTCGCTCCACAAATGAACTCGCCACGAGCGCGATCACTGAAAAAAAGAGCACGCCACTTGTTAGCATCATGATCATGGAAACGATTTTCCCTACGACTGTCACAGGGGCCACATCGCCATATCCCACGGTGGTAATGGTAACGATTGTCCAGTAAGCCGCATCGAACCCGGTAATCACATTGGGATTAGTTCCTTGTTCAAAGACGTAAAACAGAACGGAACATACGATTAAAATTCCATTTCCAATTAGGGTGAGCGCGAGAAAAATAGGATCTCGAAGAACTTTTCCAATGGTCTTCCAGAAATGTTTCCAACCTTTCGCAAAATGGTGGTGAGCCCGATACACGCCAAACCCTCTTAATTAGGTCGGGAAGATCGCATTAAATAACTCGGTTCGACTTTGAACCCCACATTTCTCAAAGATAGAGGTGAGATGAAACTTAATCGTTCTATCACTATTATCTTCCATCGAAGCGATCTCCTTATTGGATAAGCCCTTAATCAGAAGTCGCACGACTTCCTTTTCTTTGTTCGTAAGCCCGTGTTGATCCAGAAACCTCTCCAAAATTGCCTGCAGTCCTCGGGGCTCTTCCCACGTCTTTTTTAGAACGGCGATAAGATCTGCCGGATTGAAAGGCTTCTCAAAGAGGTAAATGGCTCCATGATTCATTCCCTCTTTCGCGATCTTTAAATCAGCCGCTGAGCTCATGATGAAGGTTGGAATCCCCGAGCTTTCCACGTACCGAATGAGGTCTAATCCTCCCCGACTCCCAGTCTGAGAATCCAAGTAAATATCGGTCACAACGGCATGATAGGTCTTCCCATCGAAGGCCTTCTTTGCCTCGTCGAGAGTCGTAAAGTGGTCGCAAGTGATGCGGGCTCGCTGTAGGGCAGCCTGAATTTCCGCCCCCAAAGCTGCATCATCCTCGACAAGAAGGACCTTTCCTACTACGTTTCGACCCAAGAACTGGTAGCCGTCCATGTTCGCCATATTGGCAGGTTTATATTAAGGGTAATAGCAATAGTCGAGCGGGTAATGCTATCCGCAAGCCGTAATTAAAAACTTATTTTCAAATATGAGCGCTCTCGCTTCACGAATAACATTTGATTGGCCTAAAGGTTTTGCTGCGCTGGAACCCTTTCTCTTTCAAACGCCCGACATCATTTTTGCGGTGGATACAAGTTGTCGATGCCTCTTCTTTAATCAAGGAGGCGTCTCTTTTCTGAAGGGCGATCCTGAAAATTTTCTAGAGAAACCGATCGAGCTGATCGGGGCTTTAGGAAGCATTCTAGAATCAAATTTTCAGAAACTTTTTGAAACCAAGGAAGCTTTCCGGATCGAACATGAACTTTCGGGACTTGAAAATGCGAAACATTTTGTCGAGGCCGAATATCGACTCGTTGTAGGTCCTGTGGGTCAAAATTTAGGCGCGCTGGTGATCCTTCGAGATATAACGGAGAAAAAAAGCCAAGAAGCTAGCGCCCGTGATTTAGTGCGAAGATTTGAAGCTCAAAATCGAGCACTCAATGTTTTCGACATCATCGCTGAAACGGATCGGCGCGGCCAAATCACTTACGTTAACGACAAGTTTGTAGAAATATCAAAATACTCTCGCGAAGAGCTCCTCGGTCAGGACCATCGAATTCTAAATTCAAAGAACCATCCGAAGACATTCTTTAAGGAAATGTGGACAACGATTGCTCAAGGCAACGTTTGGACGGGCGAGATTCGAAATCGAGCTAAGGATGGCAGCCATTACTGGGTCAGCACGGTCATCACTCCGATCATCGATGATTCCGGCGCAATCGAAGGGTTTCTGGCAGTAAGACGTGAAATTACTAAACAAAAGCAAGTCGAAGAAGCTCTTCGAGAGTCTGAGTCACGATACCGAGAGCTCTTAAATAACGTCAATCTGGTCGCGGTGGGGCTCAATCTTCAGGGCCGAATTACATTTGCGAACGACGCTCTCTGTCGTCTTCTTGGAAAGGCAAAGGAAGAACTTCTGGGCCTTGATTGGTTCACGAATTTTGTTCCGCGGAGCCTTCAGCAGAAGCTGATGGATCTTCATTCCAATATTTTGGTGAATGAGAAATCCCATCGAGAGCACGAAGCCGAGATCATCACGCCCCAAGGAGAACAACGGACAATTTCTTGGCGCGATTCTGTTTTTCGCAATTCCGTCGGCGATCTCATTGGAGTGACTTCCATCGGAGAAGACGTCACCGAACGTCGAAAGAATGAAAAACAAGTGATGGAACTCCAAGCGAAAAGCGAGAGACAAAGGGAGGAAATTGTTGCGTTCGTCTCGCATGAGCTACGCAGTCCTCTCACCTCGGCTAAAATGGGCTTGAATCAATTAGTAAAAGACTTAGATCCCAACTCCGAAACGTTTGAAATATTGACCCGGACGTCCCAACAGATCGAAAGAATTGAGCGGCTCAGCCGAGATCTCATGGAGTCTGCCATCTCGGCGGGACGAGAACTTCGATATCAGCCGGAAACCGTTCATTTGAATAAATTCGTTTCAAAAATTTGTGAGCGAATGCAGGAAGAATTGAAGACGAAGTCTAATCTCACTTTGGAATTCGAGAACCCCTCGGTTGAGATGGTAGGCCTCTGGGATCCATCTCGTCTGGATCAGGTTTTTACAAATCTGATTTCTAACGCCATCAAATATTCGAAGCCGGAGGGTGGAAAAATTTCTGTCTCTCTGGCCAAAGATCCAAACGCTGTTCATATC
>DDSI01000007.1 GCA_002343335.1 Bacteriovoracaceae bacterium UBA2394 | reverse complement strand
CCCACTACTGATGGAGAAGAGCCCCATTTTTACCCAGGTGCAAAAACCGTTGCCCATCATGCAAAGGGCTTGCGATAAGATTATTGATTCATGATTAGACGCGCAAAAGAAGCAGATGCCAGAAAGATTCACGATGCGCATATGTACTCAATTCAAAATGTTTGCTGTAAGGATCACACTCCTGAGGAAGTGGCGGCTTGGGGTGGACGAATCTTTGATTCGCAACGAGAAAAAAATTGGCTGAACGCAATCCGTGATCAACACGTATGGGTGGTGGATCTTGATAATGAAATAGAAGGGTATGGCCATCTGCGAGTCTTTGAAAAAAACGGGATAGTTCTAGGCCATATCCATGGTCTCTATTTGACTCCCGCCGCTCTTGGCAAAAAGTTTGGTTATCAACTTTCGAAGATTATGATCGAAGAAGCTCGAAAGGCGAATGTCGAGCGTCTCGCATTGGAGTCGACCATCACCGCCCACGAATTCTATAAGCGCATAGGCTTTAGCGACGACGGACCTATGATTACCGTTGAAATAGGCGGAACACCGATCCGTTGTTTTCCAATGGCAATGAATCTCAAAAAATAAGCATCTAACGAAAAATCCAAAAACTTCGCCGGTTCTTCGAAATGAGCTCGAAACTAACGACCTACCATTGCATGGGTGGAGGCGATCGCTCTTCTTATAGCGTCGGGGCACCGAGTGGCCGAGTATGAATTCTTCATAAAGCCTAGGGCCTCTTTGTGCATCAAAACGTCCGGCAGAGCATTCATTCCAAAATCGTCCTTTAAAGTTTCGAAGCGCTTCTCAAAGGAGTCGATGTCGAGAGCTTGCGTCGTTGAATATTTATGAGCAAATTCGGAGGCAGATTCTGAAAATCCTTCGGCGGTCGAGACTTTTCGAAGGGGATTTTGTTTCAATTTCGTTTTCCATTCGGTGTATGTCGCAAGATACTGAGCTTCAGGATCAAGTTCCTCAATTTTGCGTGCCGTTTCCGGGGCGATTTTGCGTAGGATTCCGAGAAGTGCGTAGTATTGATTCTGTAAGGTTTGAGAATCTGTTTTTAATCGTCCAGGAGGCGCATTTCGAAATCCGTGAGTCCGAATAAACATATTAAGTCCCAGTAAGGTCTGACTTTCAAAGTTGAAGTACGGAATGATCGAATTCTTTTTCCAAAGGCTCTCTTCTTCAGAATGCACCCAGCGACCCGTTCCAAGATCAGCGAGTTCTCCAGCGAGACTCATTTGCTGCCAGTGAAAGTTACCATGCTCAAATCCGATGTGCTCGAGGATCGCGACATTCTTTGCCATGGTCTTAAGAAGATAAAAATAATGTTCCACCAGATCCATGCGATGCTCGGTGAAGCCCATCTCGAAAAGTCGATCGACCGCTCGATGGAGTTCATAAAGCGCATCCTCTTTCGACATAGTTTCTAAATTAGAAATTCGAGTTTCGGAAACAAACTGCCTGGCATAAACTCCTATCATGATGCTTTTTTCGGCATGCTTTCGATTGAGGGAAAGAATGGCAATGGGTTTGGCAACTCGAATGCCAAAGGATTCCAAAACATTGGATGTCCACTGATCCGAAAATGCTTCTCTGAGCGTAAAAGCCCCATCTCTTTTTTGGACGACACCCGTATTGGTAAAGTAACGAAGGAGTGCAACCTCATCCATTCGCTCAGAATTTGCGCCAGTACCCTTGAGTAAAATATCTCCCGGCAAACCGAAGGTTTGCGTTACTCGCGTGGCTCTCCCCGTTTGGCTTGGCACTGGTAAGAGTTTGATAGAGCTCGATTTTGACTCGGACGGATTGGTTCGTTGTACGCCCCACTGCGAGCTGACCTGATCGGCGGAATAAATTTTCTCACGGAGGCTGGGTGCGACCCAGAGAACTTCAGCATTCGGATCGGATGAAAATGGCAAATAGAGTATGTGCGGCTGCCAGCCGAATAGCCACGAAGGAAGAAAAAGCAGACCGACCGTTATAAGTCCAAAAGATTTAAACAACGCCACGAGGGACTAAAAATGCAAGTTTAGGGCCAAGAGTTTCAGAGGATTGGGGATTGAAGAGGCCTTAAAAGGATACGCAATTTGTAGGGACCGGGACATGGGCTCCTAAGTCTCGGAGAATAATGCGTTGAGAGTGGGAAGGGGCGCTTCCTTAATCAGTCGTTGTAGTTTAAGACAGCGGCCATGCGGGCCGTATTTTTAATGATTGCGATTGGAGCAGTGTGTTTTGATGCGTCGGGGTCACTTTCTGCGCAGGGTACAGCGCTCGATCAAATCGTAAATCAAGGCTCGCAGAGTCGGGAGTGGGCGAAATGTATCAATGAGGTAAATGCTCTTCAAGATCCGGTTCAATTGTCCCTACCCGAATTTCACGCCTTTTCTTTCGATTGGAGATCTCCTCGCATTTTGAGTCGAATCACTTTAGAAGCCGAGCTTGATCGGGTGCGAAAGCTTTGGCCGGAATGGTTCCAAGCCGTCGTCTTCGGCAAATCAAAGGATTTTCCGAAAAATATTCCCGTTTCTCCCCAGGTGGCGTCGCGGCTGTTTAGCGAGTCCCAACATCTTGCGCATCTCGCGAGACGTCTCTTCGCGAACAATCCTTATTACGGTGAGGAGACACCNNATTTTCGCGGACTGTTGCAGTTGGAGTCCGACCCCAGATGGTTAGAAAAAACGAAGCAATGGGAGCAACTCCAGAAATCTGAACGCGAAACTCTTAAGAAGCATTTTTATGGCCTGTGTAAGAATGTCTAC
>DDSI01000175.1 GCA_002343335.1 Bacteriovoracaceae bacterium UBA2394 | reverse complement strand
CTACTCGCTCAGTCAGAAATGCAGCCGGAGGATCCCGCTGAATTACTGATGAATACATTTCAGAATCGGTGCGAATCGCAGGGTAGATTCACCGCTCAGGCGCTGCAAGAGGCGAGAGGGGTCGAGACGATTATCCAGCGGCTGAAGGATGATCGGGCTTGTCAGGGCCTCCGCCCGCTTCTTACCAATATCGCCGAGGTGAGCGATAGCCTGCAGATTTTAGATCGGGGATTTAGCTCAGAGGAAGCGGCAAGACCCTATCGGCGGGAGGCTGAAAAGATAGCCATCATGCTCGCCACCGTTTCGGATGAAAGCCTCAAGAATTCCCTCGGTTCCCTCTATGTTCAAAACATTACCGAAGCCCTAAAGGTGGATGGCGAATTTGCGCGTGAGCAGACAAAAGCGCGAGCGGAGTCGATACGCAACCTGAGTCTTTACATGACCGGATTGTCCGATGCGCTTCAGAACTTACAGCTCTGCTTTCAAACTCAGCCCGATCTCGGTTTTCAAATGCTTGGGCAACTGATGACACTTTCGAGTGGATTTTTTGGACCGGTCGCTCGAACGGCTCTCGACTTGGGGGGGCGGATGTTTGTCGAGATGTTGCAATATATGCGAAATCGAAATTTCGTGGAGAGCTTAAGGCGCTATCGTGACGAAAAGATGGTGACGGCCATGACCTGCGCCGCAGAAAGTCTCGAGCGCACCATTTGCGACTATCAGGATTACAACAGCATCATCCGAACCTATTTGGGGTATCAATCGCAGGTTGAAATTCCCAAAGAGTGGACGGGCTATGAATTGCTCGTCAGAGATTTTCCTCGCGTGGTCGAATTCTTGAATTTTGTGATTTCGGGAACGCCAGCGCGATCATCTTCTCAAGCGTCGAGGCGAACGGATTTCCGCACCAAAGATACCGCCTTCAAAAATATCATTGAGCAAGCCAGCGGAGCGATCGGCGACACGGAGAAGCTTTTGGCGGATTTAACCGCGCAACATGCTCAACCCTCCGAGCTCAAACAGGAAATCGATAACTTGGTGATCAAGCTGACAATGATTCTCTTCGGAAGGTTTAGTCCGTCAGCAGGCGATAACGTTTTCGAGCAAGTGACGCCCAATGGGGATTCCACCCGCTTGCAAATTTGGCTGCGGATCGGAAATCCGAATCCGCCCGTGGTGATCGATCCCAACTCTCCCTCTGATCCTTACGCGATTTATTTACAGCAGCTTCAATTGCTCGAGCTTAAAATGATGGATCTCCGAAAGAATTTGGATTCGATCATCGCCGTGGCTCGCGGGCGCTTGAAGGCAGAGCGATCGCGAATCATGAATCCTGATCAGCAGGGCACACTCGCGCGTTGGACCCAACGGGGGGCAACTGAAAATGACGTGGGCACCGTGATGGAAAGAATAGAGACCTATCTCACCCATTTGCAAGAGGACTGGGAAGCCCATCCTGAGTGGTTCCGCGACGAAGTGTATCGCGCCACTCAAGGTGCACTCGCCGCCAATACTCAAATGCGTTTCATCGAAGCTCTTAAAACATTACGATCAAGTGATCCCATTCCACCCTCGACCCAGCCCGCAAGCGACTCCGAGCGCTTGGGAAAATTGTATGAGCTCTTCGTGTTGGACGAAGACGATCAATTTGTAACCGACCGCTTAAGGCAAATTGTACAAATCGATTTGGAATTACGCCTTCGTCATGGGTTGCTCGCCGATCAGCCGCAGCTTGATACGGTGATTCGTCTGGCCAATATGGATCTCGTCTTTAGCGTTTTTCCTCAAGACATTAATCGCCTCGGAGATGTGCAGGATGATTTAAACGAAGCTTTGGGATTGGCGCAGAGCAATCTCGCGCAATTTTATAATTTTTTCCGAGAATCGATCATTAAGAGCTTTGAAATCGCTTGGGAGAATTCCGTGCTTTGGAAGGAAGGCCCGGAAGGACTGCATCGTAAGAGAATATCAAAGCTGTGTGTCCTTTCCCTCAACGCTCCACAGCTAGAATCGAAGGAGTTTGAACCCGTTCGAAAGTGGTGTGCGGAGCACGGACTCTCTACGAAAGTGCTGGATAAGATTTACTCGGTCGATTTCAAAAAAGTGTTGGGGGAGGGGGCTGGAAATCCAAACAAACGCCTCTGCTCCTACCGTCGTTACATGAACGACGTCGAGCTAGCTCGGAGACTCTTGAGAAAGCCATCGCGTTACGATACTGATTTTCGAAATCCGTAAAAATCTTTACACTTCCGTTATGCCAAAGCGCACAGTTTTTATTTGCGGAGGCGGCACAGGCGGACATTTCTTCTCAGGGGTGGCCTTGGCTGAGAAGATTCTCGATTTCTGTCCCGATCGTAAAATTATTTTTGTTGGAACATCCCGCGGAATTGAAGCGCGGTTTGAACCCACAGATTCTCGAATGTCGAAAGCCTTTATTCACGCTCGAGGATTGAAGGGAAAATCGGTCGTTCATCAAGCCCTCGGTGTATTTTCCATGCTGCGTGGAATTTTCGATTCTTTTTTTCTCCTTGTAAGAGAGCGGCCGGAGTTAGTCGTGGGTGTGGGAGGCTATGCAAGTGCTCCTACCGTCTTCGCCGCTTTTCTTCTCAGACCTCTTCTTTGTCATCGCGTGGCGGTGCTTGACCAAAATTCTTCGGTAGGACTTGCCAATAGACTCTTCTCAAGGCTTCCGGGAATCAAAGCGCTCTGCGCATTTACGGTGCCAGGATTCCACCGCGTATCTCTTCCCGTTCGCGCAGCCATTGAACGCGCCGCTGAGAATGCTCGGGCGTTTTCCTGGCCTCCTCAAACCGTTCTNNGTTCACAGGGAGCACGAGGACTCAATCGCAAGTGGGTGTCCGAGATTCTTTCTCCGCTCCGTCGCGCTTTTCCGAATTTAAAATTTATTCACCAAACGGGCGAAGCTGATTTTTATGATGTGAAAAAGGCTTATGTGGAAGCGGGAATTGAAGCAGAGGTCTTCACTTTTTCGAGTGCTATGCAGACCGTTTACGATCGAGCGGATTTGGTAGTTTGTCGGTCCGGTGCAATGACCGTTTTCGAAATTATCGCGTTTTTTAGACCCTGCGTTTTCATAC
>DDSI01000194.1 GCA_002343335.1 Bacteriovoracaceae bacterium UBA2394 | reverse complement strand
GGATGGGAACATGTCGGCTTACTGCTTCCGCTCGTACGATTCGTCGCACCTTTTTTGATCCTCATGCCCTGGGGAATGAAGCGGTCGTTCAAAGTGATGATTCCCATGTCTATATTGATTCTGGGCGGTCAGTGGTTAGATCTCTTCTACATTGCTATGCCCGCTCGTCGCTTAACGGAAGGCGTAGAGTTCCTTCAACCCGCCTTGAATTGGAAGGAAGCGGCTGTAGGAGTCGGGTTCGTCTCATTGTTTTTGTTAATCGTAACTTTTATGATGGAAAGAATTCGGATGGTTCCTATTCGGGATCCAAGGCTTGAAGCCTCTATCCATTACTACCATCACGGCTAATTGAAGATGAGATATGTTTTTGCCAACTTTGTGCTTCTCTCTGCTCTCGGTCTTTCGGGAAATGCACTGGCATATGAAAAGCCGACGCCAAGAGGTTATGACGTAACGCCAAACACGATGCCTGAAGATCTGAAGCGCGCGGAAATTACCGAAAAGCTAGGCGCTCAGGTGGATATCCAAGGCTTAATTTTCCGAAATGAGCAGGGTGAAGAGAAACCGCTTTCCGCTTATTTTCAAGGTCAACGCCCCGTCATCGTGACCATGATCTATTACACCTGCCCTGGGCTTTGCAGCTATCTATTGAATGGATTCACCAATTCGCTTCGCTCCTTGGATTGGTCGATTGGAAAAAATTTCGACGTCGTGACGGTGAGTATCAATCCCAAAGAAGGTCCGGACGTCGCCCTTGGAAAGAAAGAAAGCTACGTGAAATCCTATGGACGACTTGAGTCGGCTCCCGGATGGCATTTTCTTACGGGCAATCAAGATCAGATCGATAAACTCGCGGCCCAATTAGGGTTTGGATTTTATTACGATGAAGCAGCAAAAGAATATGCGCACTCGGCGGGAATTTTTGTGCTTACCCCGACGGGAAAAATTTCTCGCGTGCTCTACGGCATTGATTTTCCAAATCGAGATTTGAAGTTATCTCTCCTTGAGGCAGGCGAAGGCAAGGTCGGCACGATGATGGAGCGGTTTATGATGTTTTGTTATCAATACAATCCCGGAAGCAAGGGGTATGCGTTTATGGCCATGCGCTTAGTGCAGGCCGGCGGTGTCGTAATGCTTCTCTTTTTAAGTTTTTGGCTGGGAATATTTTGGTGGAGTCAACGTAAGCTCCATCGAAATCGAATCTATTTGGATAAACGAAAGCTAGGGAGTTGATGCCGATGTCTGGTGGTCTTTGGGGTACTATTCCGATTGCCGCTTCCGAAGCGGCACATGCTTGGGATGCGCTTTGGTATTTCTTATTTGCCGTTTGTGTAGTGTTTTTTGTGATCGTTGTGGTTCCCATGGTTTGGTTTGCGATTGCGTATCGCGATAAGCCAGGCCGTCGAGCTTCGGGTCCCTCGCACAATCTACCGCTTGAAGTCATTTGGACGGCCATTCCTACGGTGATTGTGATGGTGATTTTTGTTTGGGGTTGGCTCGTTTACAAAAAAATGGAGCTCGATATTCCGCCGGATGCCATGGAAGTTCATGTGGTCGCTCAGCGTTGGTCATGGAGCTTTCAGTACGACGATGGTCGAATCACGACCAATCAATTGTTTGTGCCTGTGAATAAGCCGGTAAAACTTATTCTCACCTCCAAGCGTGAGGATGTGCTCCATTCGTTTTTTGTCCCAAATTTTCGAGTGAAAAAAGATACGGTGCCCGGAATGTACACGACGACTTGGTTTCGTGCGCAAATTGTTGGACAGCATCAGATTTTCTGTACGGAGTATTGCGGTACTGGACATTCGGCCATGCTTGCAAAGGTGGTTGTGCTGGATGAAGAAAATTGGAAGCTTTGGAAATGGGGCAAGGACGTAGAACTTCCCCCGGCCATTGGACTAGGAAGCTATCAACTTCCTACTACGGCAGCGAGCTTAGATGCCACTTCCACGCTTGCTTCTAACAAGCAGGGGACCGTGAGCTTGAGCAAAGAAGGCGAGAAGTTGTTTCAAACACGGGGGTGCGTTGCTTGTCATAGCGGCGCGGCTGGAAGCATTGGACCTGACCTCCATGGAGTGTTTGGACATGAGGTGGAACTGACGGACGGCTCTAAAGTATTGGTGGATGAGAACTACATTCGTGAATCGATCCTTCAGCCTCAAAAAAAGGTGGTGAAGGGCTATGAAGGAGTTTTAATGCCTCCTTACATGGGCCAATTTACGGATATGGAATTGAATGCTTTGGTTTCCTATTTGAAAGAATTGAAGTGAGGTAAGCGCTATGTCTTCTACTACTGCGGTTGCAGGAAAAAATTATCTCACGGATCCCAAGGGAATCGGGTCTTGGATTTATACGCTCGATCACAAACGAATCGGCCTGCTCTATTTGGTATCCGTCTTATTTTTCTTTTTGGTGGGTGGGATCTTCGCTCTTTTAGTGCGACTAGAGCTTTGGTCTCCGGGTCAAACGGTCATGTCCGCAGATACCTATAACAAAGCATTTACCTACCATGGCACGATGATGGTTTTCATGGTCATCATTCCAATGATTCCTGCGGCGATCGGAAACTTCGTGTTGCCTCTCATGCTCGGCGCAAAGGACGTGGCCTTTCCGAGGTTGAATCTATTGTCGTATTACATTTTCATGGCCGGCGCATTGCTCGGCGTGGGCACGCTGTTCTTTAAGGGCGTCGACACCGGTTGGACTTTTTATACGCCTTATTCCACCAAGACCGGATCGGCCGCCGCGATGATGGTGATGGCCGCATTCGTGATGGGATTTTCTTCGATCCTCACCGGACTCAATTTCATCACCACCATTCATAAACTTCGGGCTCCCGGACAAGGTTGGACGAAGTTGCCGCTCATGTGCTGGGCACTTTATGCCACCAGTTTGTTGCAACTGCTTGCGACTCCGGTTCTTGCGCTCACGCTCTGCTTGATGGCCATGGAACGCGTTTTCAATATTGGTATTTTCGATCCCGCTCTCGGCGGCGATCCGGTCTTGTTCCAACACTTCTTTTGGTTCTACTCCCACCCCGCGGTGTACATCATGGTTCTTCCGGCGATGGGTGTGATCAATGAAGTCATTCCGGTTTTCTCGCAAAAACCCATCTTCGGTTACAAAGCGATGGCGCTCGCCGTGTTTGGAATCGCCGCGGTTGCTTTCATTGTTTGGGGTCACCACATGTTTACGAGCGGTCAATCCGCGACGGCTGGATTCATCTTCTCTTTGATCACGATGTTTGTAGCAATTCCCACGGGCATCAAAATGTTTTCATGGCTAGCGACCATGTATAAAGGGACGCTGAGATTTCAAGCACCGATGCTTTATGCGTACGCGTTCTTATTTGTGTTCTTGATTGGCGGATTGACGGGAGTCGTTCTTGCGACCATGGCAGCGGATATCCATTTACACGACACGTACTTTGTCGTGGCGCATTTCCACTACGTGATGGTGGGTGGAACTCTCATGGGATTCATGGCCGGCATACACTATTGGTGGCCGAAGATGTTTGGAAAGATGTACAGCGAAGGTGCTGCCAAGCTGGCATGGTTCTTTGTTTTCATGGGATTCAACGTCACCTTCTTTCCTCAGTTCATTGCGGGCTCGCAGGGAATGCCTCGCCGCTATTACGACTATGTGGCGGAGTTTACGATCTGGAATCAAGTTTCTACGGTGGGTTCTTGGATGATCGGCGTGGGTTTTGTAATTTCGGCCATTTATTTAATGGCGTCGTTAGTGGGCGGGCGCAAAGCCTCGGACAATCCTTGGCAAGCACTGGGTCTGGAGTGGCAAACATCTTCCCCACCTCCGACAGAAAACTTTTTAGTGGATCCTGTCGTGACGCATGGTCCGTATGATTATGACAAGGTGGCCGCATAGTCGGCGAGGAGAGAGTAATGAGCAGTCCATCGTCAGTTGATCATCACGGAAAGCCGGGCGAGCATCATTTCGCTCATCACTTTCGATCAGCCCTTCATGAATTTGTAACCTGTAAGCAGGGGATGTGGCTGTTCTTGGTTCAGGAAGTTCTCTTTTTTAGCCCGCTGTTTGTAGCGTATTTCATGTTTCGTGCCCAGTATGCGCATGATTTTCATTTGGGGGCCTTACAACTCGATTGGAAGATGGGAGCTCTCAATACCATCATTCTCCTCTGCAGTTCCTACACGATGGCTCGTGCGGTAACTGCATCTCAGCGTGGGGAAAAATCGATCGTTAAATATTTAGCCATTACCTTTCTCTGCGCTGCCGGATTTCTTGTCGTTAAATATTTTGAATATACTCATAAGATTCACGACGGCTTGCTCCCCGGAAAATTTATGACCAATCCCGAGCTTTTAGCGGAAGCTCCGAAGGCAGCGATCTTTTTCTCGCTCTATTTTTGTATGACCGGTCTGCATGGAATTCACGTCATCGGGGGAATGGGTGTGATCGCTTGGATTATGTGGCGAGCTCACAAGGGCGAGTTCGGACCAAAATATTTTACGCCTGTTGAAATGACGGGATTGTATTGGCACTTTGTCGACCTCGTTTGGATTTTTCTCTTCCCGATGTTGTACTTGGTGGGTTGAGGATCGAGAGGTTTAAGGAAGGATTACTATGAGTCATCACGACCAACATGACGACCACGAGCACGGCGAGCATCACATTCTGTCGAATGCCATGGGACTGAAAATTTTGCTGATCCTGATCGTGATGACCGTCCTCACCGTGGTGACAGCGCGAATTGATTTGGGGCATTTGAATGGGCCCATCGCGATTTTCATCGCCTGCTTTAAGGCAATGTTGGTCATTCTATTCTTCATGGGGATGAAATATGACTCCAATGACAATCGCGCTTTCTTTGCATCGTCTTTTGTATTTTTTGGAGTTTTCGTGGTGCTGACGGCGGCCGATGTTTTCACACGCGTCGGCGACTGGAGAACTCACGGCCCGGAATTGAAGGCCACCATGATGAAAGAGATTCAGCCAAAATTTTGGGAAGACTCCGAAGAATCTTTGAAGCGCGGAGCTACACTTTTTAAAGAGCAGTGCGTGACTTGTCATGGAAGCGAAGGCCATGGCGATGGACCAGCATCCGCTGGCCTCAATCCCAAGCCGCGAAACTTTACGCTGACGGCGGATTGGAAAAATGGACGGACTGTGACGGGAATCGTCACGACCTTGAACAAAGGTTTAGGCTCGATGCCTTCATTCGACAATTTTCCTCTACCCAATCGCTTTGATTTGGCGCACTACGTGCTCACCTTGAATGCTGAAAAACCGGCCACGCCGACCGCCGATCAATTAAAGGCGGTGGGCGTTCTCGATCCTTCGAAGGATGATGGCGGTTTAGCGGCGGGTGGTAGTTCGAAGTCGATTCCGATCGAATTCGCGATCGATCGTTACGTTGAAGCTTCCAAAAAGTAGCGTGAGCGATCTTTCCCACATCCTGAATCATCTGGGGGAAGATCGAGATCAATATTTCGGAGCGGTGAGTCCGCCCATCATTCAAACCAGCAATTTCGCATTCAAGACCGTGGAGGATCTCCGAAGGGCGGTTGATACTGAGTTCGACACGCCGATCTATACGCGCGGGGCGAATCCCACGGTGGCCATTTTGCGGTCGAAGCTCGCAGCCCTGGAAGGGACGGAAGAGGCGCTCATCTTTGGCAGCGGGATTGCGGCGATTTGTGCCGCAGTTATTTCCCAAGTAAAAGCGGGTGATCACATTGTGAGCATTCGAAATCCTTACGGCTGGGCGCATGCGCTCATGGAGCAATTGTTGGCCCGATTCAACGTGACGGTGACTTTTGTGGAGGGAGTCGATGCCTCTTCTTACGAGGCGGCCACCACGGAAAGAACGCGCCTCTATTATTTGGAATCGCCCAATAGTTGGACCTTCGAAGTGCAGGATTTGGAAGGCATTTCAGCGCTCGCCAAGAACAGGGGCATCGTCACGATTCTGGATAATTCGTACGCCACACCCCTTTTTCAGAAGCCACATCGACACGGGATTGATCTTATCGCCCACTCGGCGAGCAAATATATCAGTGGGCATTCGGACGTGGTGGCGGGAGCACTTTGCGGGAGCTCACAATTGATTCGAGAGATTTTTAAGGGGGAGTTTATGACTCTCGGAGGAATTATCTCCCCGCACGACGCCGCTCTTTTACTGAGAGGTTTAAGAACATTGCCTCTTCGCATGGAGCGCGCGGTAAGCTCCACAAAGAAAGTGCTTGATGCTCTACGCGATCACCCGAAAGTTGAGGCTGTTCATTTTCCTTTTGAATCTTCTACTCCTGGAAGTTCTCACGCTAAAAAGTATATTTCTGAGGCAGGAGGTCTGTTTTCCTTAAGTCTTCGCGTAAAGAATACCGCTGAGGTCGAAAAGTTTTGTAATTCTCTTAAGCGCTTTCTCATCGCCTGTTCATGGGGTGGGCACGAATCGTTGGTCTTTCCGGCCTGCGCCCACCGCGAGAACACGCGACCCTCTAATTTAGTGCGTTTCTATATTGGACTCGAAGATCCGCAAGTTCTCATCGACGACTTAATTCAGGCACTCCATTAATTGGGGACAGTATAAGTAATTCCTAAATTAGAATGGGAATTACTTATACTGTCCCCAAT
>DDSI01000011.1 GCA_002343335.1 Bacteriovoracaceae bacterium UBA2394 | reverse complement strand
ATATTAGCATTCCCAAAAATATTCCTTACCGCCGAGCTGATTTTGAAGACAGCACTTATGTGACCTATCGTAAGGCGAGCGCCGCTGCGATTCGCAAACTCCTGGAAGAGGCGGACGACGTGCCTGAGGACGCGCGGAAAGCCTTAGAAGCAGCTTTGCGCTCCGTCGAAGAAACGGCGCTTGCCTGCTTAAGCGTCATTCAAAGCGGATTAACGAAATAAATTTCTCCATTGTCGAGTAAGTATAACTCTTACGCGTCGTTCTCGATGGAGGGAGTTGTCTCCTCCTTTAGTACAGTGGGCTCGGCTTCCTCAAATCGATAGGTTCTTCCGGGTGAAGTATCATTTTTTCGTTGCCTGCCTGTCCGGGATTTTCACCCTCTTATTTGGTTCTGTGGGCCTCATGGCCTGTGAGGGCGACATTCTTAATCTCACGATCGGGCCTCGAGCCCACTTCGATCAGCTCCTTGATTCGCCGAAAAATTCGGAGGAATTGCAAGCGGCAAGGGCGCGCCTTGCGGAAGCTTCCGATTTTCTAAAGCGAACCCCGAATCAACTTTGGAGTCGAGCCATTGCTGCGACACTCGACCAGCGCTTAATGACAGAGCGGGAAATGCTTTATCTCACCGCTGGCCTCGTTCTTCGTCGAGCAGACACGCTTGAAAGTATCTATATTGAAGCGGGGAGATCTCTTTCCCAACACTGGGACGTAGATGCAGTGCGGGAACTTCCCCGCGCGATTCGAAATTATTTGGCCAAGGTGGGATCCCTCGAGGAAATCTCTGCCGCCTCTACGAAAGCAAAAGCACTTCTTCAGCAAAGCAAATTGGCTCTCGTTTATTTTGAGGACGTGGATCGAAAGAATCCGAAGATCAATATGCTTCAAGATGCGAATTTACTTTTGGAAACCTTGTCCAATTGGTCCAATCCGGGGAAGGAAACCGTGGGTCTAAGTCCTCTTTTAGGCACGCTACGGGCTCTTGCCAATATTCTAGCGATTCGAGAGCGAGGCATTCGATGCGTGATGGCTGACAATGAAGGCGCCTGTCCTCAAACAGCGCAATCCTTTCCCTGTGATTCGCCCAATCGAGACCTTCACCTCCGACAGCTTCCAAGTGGGCTCACCTCCCGACCAGATTTCAATTGCCAGTGCTGGAGCTTAGCTTTTTATAAGAGCATTCATGAGTCGGTGATGTTGGTGGCATTGGAAATCGATTCTTGGATTTCCGATATCGACCGCCTTCTTTGAGGGTCGAACACAGGATTGTAAGGGCCGGGCGCATTTTGTCGCGTTTTAGCAAAGCCCGACTTTTCGGCCCCAATTTTGACGCATCACCCAAGCAGAGGACAGAACGCTCACTTCTGAAACAATCAAAGTGCTTGCAAAAAAAGTTACATGACCGTGGCATGTCCTTTGCTTCGGGAAACCTTGATGCGAGCATGCGATTTAAACACGGATGAAATTGCCATCTCCATTGAGCGATGGGTCGTTGCGCCGGAAGCGGTTTGGAAAAAGGCGATTCATCGGCTCTATGAAAAGTGGTTTTTTGGAAAAGGCCAAACCGAGACAAAGGGCGAAAATCCACTTTCCACTCAAAATCTGGAAAGGGCCTTTTGTCAGCTCACAGAAATTCGTGAAGCCTTAAGACCTAAACTTTCTGAGCCTATTAAGTCTCACTCCGGTGAAACATCAAGTCAGGCGGCAGCCAAGCCGGATGAGCTCTTTCAAATGGGTCGAGATCTCTTTGCAAAGAAGAACTACAAGGTCGCTTACTCAATCTTCGACAGTCTTTTAAAAGTTCCGGAAACGATTCAGTCAAAATCGCGTTTTATTGAAGTGCTACTTTGCGCTGCCTCTTCCGCTCTTTTTTGTCAGCAGTATGCTCGGGGAATGGAGCTTGCGAATTCCATTTTGGTTTTAAGCCCCGATCATCCTCAAGCCTACGTGATTCGCGCTCTGCTCTTTCGAGAAAAGGGTGAGTGGAGATCGGCACTTGAGAACATTGAAAAAGCCAATCAACTCAAACCCCAGTCCGAAGCAATTGAAAAATACCGCACACAGATTTTGAAGGAGATTGCCTCCACTCCCTCTTCTGAGTTGATGGGAGTCTTGCGCAGAAAATGGATTCGCGGCCCAGCCACCGGCTTGATGCTGGTGAACGATCATATGACGTCTGGGTATCTCACGTTCAAATTGAAATCGCTATCAGCCGGAGGATGCTTAGTCGAAGGCGCCGATGCTTTGCCCAGCAGCTTTCAATTCTCGCTTTGCATCGATGGCGATCCCGAAAGAATCTGGGGCGAAGGAAGTAAGCTCTATGATGTTCAAGGCAAGCAGATTGGAATTGCCTTCAGGGATATTTCAAAGCGCAATCAGTTGAAGATTGATCGCTTTATTCGCACAAAACAAACTCTGCCCGGGCAGAATTAGTGTAACTTGTCTCTTGATTCGACCGAATATGCGGATCGAGGTGTTTATGGCTCGTGAAGAGGAGTGTTGAATTCAGCATGCCCTTTGGTAGCTTGTCGTAGTTCATATTGAAAGACACTTTTCGCAATGATCGGCATGTTTTGCACTCGGACTTCTTTAAAGACGGCGTTGTCCAAAGGGTTCTGATCCTTAAATCGCCACATGAATTCTGCAAGCTCTTCAGGGAGCACAATCACTTGAAATGCAATTTCTGTTTCAGAAATCTGTTCATAATCCTTTGCTATTCTTGGCATGACCTTTGGATTAAATCCATCTGGTAGATAAGCCCGAACGTACATGTTGTGAAATCGGAAAAATTCTAAGGCAAATCTTTTGTGTCGAATACTTTCCGGTTTATCGGTCCAAGGTGAATTTACATTGAAATCAATCATTCGATCGATTTGAAGAACGATACGAAAATTTCGCGGAGTCGTATTTAAAGGTTGAAACGATTCAAAAGTTTGATCGTCGGTAATGGATCGAAGCCACTTGAGCTGGTCTGGGGAGAGTTGTCTCGGTTCTGAACCAATTTTAATCAACCTCTCTGGGATCGAAATTTCGTTTCCGTAATGAATGAAAGGAACCCATCCGAGGACATATTGGTCCCACTCATGACTCGTTCGCCACCAAGCTGTGATGAGATTGCCCTCTCGAAATCCGAGGACGATATCCATCGGCTCTGTAAGTCCGCTGGTATTCACCGAAACATCAGGAGCTCCCTGCATTCGAAATCTAAGACCGATGGGCTCCGTTGAATGTCCATAAATTTTGATGTCGTGAATCCCGCGAGGCCCGCTCAATATTTTCGCCCAGGATTTATTTCGCTCCCCATGTTGATCTTGGGGAACGGTAAAGAAATTGGCGGTAGAGAGGTCTGATGACAATGAGAGGCGAAAAGGGTGGCGATTGTAAAAACTTGCGAGAACAACCTCACAAGGCTTCTCCCCATTGGCTTCATTTTGTGAAAATGTCGACCTAGGTAAGCCAAGCACTAGCCAGGCCATAACTAGGAATTTCAACGTAGCAATCGAGAGTCTCACCAGTGGGTGAGAACCAGATGTTGGAGATTAATTCAAGGTTAATATGTTATGGCAAAATGGAGCGGGACAGGACGCGAGTGTGCGTAGCGTCCTGAGTTACGGATTCAGTGCGTTCTTCGATAAACGAGTAATTAGGCTCTTCTCCATCAGTAGTGGG
>DDSI01000124.1 GCA_002343335.1 Bacteriovoracaceae bacterium UBA2394 | reverse complement strand
AAAATGGATCGTAAAAATAAAGCGCGGGAGAATATAAAACAGTGGAGAGACTGAGAAGAGCGGACAGAAATACGAATGCCACGCTCCACCATCGACGCTTGAAGTGAAAAGCATTTAGGAAAAAAAACAGAAGGAGTGTGGAAATAGTAGAGTGCAGAAATGCCAATGGAAAATAAAATTGAGTATCTAACGGCGGACTTACAGCCCATTCCAAAGCCATCAAGGCGTAAGGAAATCCAAGCGCGATGAGCAAAAAACCCCAGCGCCATTTTTTCCAGGCGGTACTCGGTAAGAACAAGATCAAAAAACTGAGCACGATCGTGCTGAGCACGTTGTAACTCGACTGAAATTCCCAACTGAAACTCGAAATTGGAATGATCATGCGCTAGGCGCAGACGCGATTGCGGCCAGAGGTTTTGGCTTTGTAGAGCTGAGTGTCTGCATGCTCGATAAGGTGTTCAAATCGAACATAGTTTCCTTTGTTCTTTTCGGTCAGACAAGCGATTCCCATGGAAATTGTGATTCGAAATTCATGTTGATTGGTCTTAATTTGCATTTGAGAAATGCCTTGGCGAAGATTTTCGGCGAGTGATCGCGCAGGCTCGAGCTCGCAATCTCGCATGAGAATTACAAATTCCTCGCCTCCAAATCGGGCCACAAGATCGTCTTTCCGCGTATGCGTGAGGAGATAGTGGGCCATCTTTTGAAGAGCAATGTCGCCCGCCAGGTGTCCGTAGGTGTCGTTCACTTTTTTAAAGTGATCGATATCGAGCACGATCACCGAAAGGTCGCCGCCGTGGCGATGAGTGTAGGCAAACTCCGCCTGCAAACGATCGAGAAAGTATTTTTTATTGTAAGTGTTCGTAAGAAAATCCTTTGTGGCGGCTTTGAATAGCTCTTCAAAGAATTTACGTTCCACTTCTTCTTGAAGATGGAATCGGAAGATTGTACTAGCGCCTACCTGGATCTGGTCGCCTTCTTTGAGCTCAGCTTCATCGACTCGCCGGCCGTTCAAAAGCGTGCCGTTGGTGCTGCCTAGATCCTTCAGAACAGTAACTCCGCCTTTCGTCAAAAACTTGCAGTGAGTTCTCGAGACGAGATCGTCATCGACGACAAGATCACATGTCTCTACGCGACCAATTGTAAACTCCGCTTTATCGATGACGTGGGAACGTCCCATATGAGGTCCCGCGATGACGAGGAGAGCGGGTGTTTCTGCAACCATGACTGGTTCAATCGTCTGAATCGAGGCGACAATGGTCTCATCATCCGTGTGGTCCTCGATGGCGTGAGGTCCTTGAGGCGCTACGAGGCCCGGCTTGTCGTTTTGATTCTTGGATTTCATAAATGAGAGTCTTTCTCATTGTACGCCCTTTTAAATGGGGCTCAATGGACCCCTTGTAAATGTCTCGAGGATCGCTTAAAAGCCCTCCATCCATGAGTGATTTTGCAGCCAAGCGGCGACACCCTCGAACCCCTTCCATGGAGGCGGTTCGAATCGTTTCAGCGATGGGTGTCGAATATGCAACTTTAGAAGATGTAAGTGTTTCGGGCGTGCGGCTGCGCATCGATCATCCTGTCTCGGCAAACACCATTTTAGAAATTGAGTTTGATGTCCCGACGCAACTCTTGAAAAGTGACGCGCCGCTCGCTGGAACTTCCGTGAAAGCGATGGCAAGAGTGACGCGCTCCACCAAAATCCTGACGCAATCTCAACAGTGGGTTTACTCGATCGGTTTGCAATTCTTAGAACCCATCCATCAAAAATTATCTCGCCTAGATCAAAAGTGGATCGACGAAGAAGGCGGCCCTTTCTAAAATAGGGGCATGCTGATCATTTCGGGTTTTCTGTCGATCGTCGTTGTTTCGTGGCAAGCGCCTTGGCAAGAAGGTCATGCTCCCGGTCAAAACACAGCGCCTTGGGTTTCGGGCAGTCGCGCAGAAGCGCGCACGAATTTTTTTCGAGATTTAAATACCGAAAACGAAACAGACTATGTGCCTGAGGAGCGCCCCTCTTCTCGAATCAATCCCAAGGAGATGATTGTCGATCGTCGGGCGGAATTTGAGGATTACGCAGCCATTGAAAGAGAACAATCTGTCATCGATATGCCGAAGGGCGCGATGACAAAAAAATCTGAAGACAAAGATATTTCGGAATTACCTTGGAATGAGCATCGCAAGTCCTTTCCTCGAGAAGCGTTTACCAAAGATTTGTTGTGGCCCGTTCGCGAGGGAAAGCTGACCTCTGGTTTTGGGATTCGTGGGGGAAAACTCCATGAGGGCCTCGACATTACTAGTAAGCTCGGTTCTCCCATTCGGGCCATTGGTCGAGGAAGAATCGTCTTCAATGGAACGATTCGCGGCTACGGAAACACGGTCGTCGTATATCACGGCAACGGCGTTTCGAGTGTTTACGCTCATAACTTTAAAAATTTTAAATCGGTCGGCGACGAAGTCGAGCGTGGCGAAGTGCTTGCAGCCGTTGGAAAGACGGGCCACGCCCGAGCGCCCCATGTGCATTTGGAACTTCGACGAGATGGTTCTCCCGTCAACCCGTTGCAATACGACTTTGAAGGTAGCCCAATGTCCACGCCTGTTCGGTAAAGCGGGATGAGCCTATAGATTTTTCAATTGATTCGCCTTGCGTCGTTCTCGCTTGGGAAGTTTCTTCGATGAACCCTTCTTTTTGGTCGAAACTTTTGGATAAAGCGGTCCCTTGTCTTCCTTATCTTCCAAATACGGATTCTCCTTTGCCGTCACCTCATTTTTATTCGGAAGTTTTCTGGCAAATTCATCCGCACTGATCGCAAGACTTGAGAAATTCTCTGCCGAGAGTTGAACCTGATGATCGTTGCTCACCACCACGTAGTGCGAAGGATGCTTCGAGCATTCTTCGTGAATGTAGTCATCCGCACTTTGATTGCTGCGAGTGTAAACAATTTCGATCGCTCCGAATTTGTCTCGTTGAAAATCCACATGATTCTCGTACGTGGAATCAAAGACGACGCAAATTTCAACGCCTGGCTTTAGTCCTTGGTAGCGATTAAGTTGCGTGAGCAACGCTTCTCGACTTTTTTGAAGAGAAAGAATGGGGCCTTTCGCGAGGACGTACAAGAGGTTGTAACCGTCGATCAGCAGATGAGGCATTGTTCTGATGATGACAGAAGCGAAAACTTCCGTCTAATCTTGAGGTTGGATGGAACCACCAACCATAAAAAGACGGTATCTGCGAAAAGATGTCGTCACGCCTGTGGCCTATACTTATAATTCCGAGACTCGAACATGTCTGACGACCACGTTGGGCGAAGGCGGGCTCTACGCGCAGACGCTTCTCCCTCCGCCCTTGGGAGCGCAAGTGATCTTGGAATTCGAACTGCCCGATGGTCACAAGATCAAAGTGACGGGGGAGGTTCGTCATTCTTTGGAAAACACCTACGGATCTTTGCCTGCGGGGTTCGGAGCGCAATTTTTAGATTTGTCAGAGGCTGATCGGGAAAGAATTGTCTCTGTAGTCGATACTGAAGAAGGTTGAGCGAGCCGCCCGTTCTGTGTAATACGGAACTTCGTGGCGGCATAGCCAAGTGGTAAGGCAAGGGTCTGCAAAATCCTCATCCCCGGTTCAAATCCGGGTGCCGCCTTAAATTTTCCTAATTTTTGGGAAAATTTAAGGCGGCACCCCTTGGGGTCAAAACAGTGCGGGGCACTGTTTGTTGCACGAGTACAATTATTTGAAATGATTTTCACCAGTGCAGTCCGCCTCGTCTGACTCGTTTCTCTTTGTCAGGCGGTCGAGAAAGTCGGACGATATTGAGATGAATGCTATTTTCTGTGTTGTTATTGCATTAGGGGGACAGGGGTTGGCAGAAGGTGGCAGGAAACCTGAAGTGATTCCCGTCAATCTTGAATGCAAAGTACTGTTGGATGGAAAGTTCAAAGAGGATTGGCGCGTGAAGCAAATTGTGGATTTTCACGCCCCTCATTTCGTGGAAACAAAAACGAGAGACGGTAAGAATAAGGTCGTTTTCAATTTGGGAATCATGGTGAGTAGGGATGGCGAAGCCCAAATTCTTATTGCCGATCAAACCAAATCCGTTGACGTTTTAGGATCGCAGGCAAAAGTAGCGCAGCCTCTAGCCTCGACTTCCTTCAACTTAAAAAAATTCTCAGAGCCGATCACCTTGGGAGCTTATGGCGGCTACGGCGGCTTGGAACCCGAAATCAAGTTAAGCTGCAGGAGAGAAAAGAAATCTCCATAGAAAAATGAGGGGTGACGCAGACCGCGCCACCCCGTCGAGCTTCATCACAAATTATCGAGACAATTCGGAATAAAGATCATCAGACGAATCGTCATCGCCAGTCGACCCTGATCGAGAAAGGTAATTTCCTTCGATCGAAGTGTGGCATGCATGCATACAAGCATGATGTCCGCCATTCACGTTGCAACAGTCGATGCAAAATCGCATTTCGCTTCCCGTGCGACGTTCCTTTGCCCTTCGGATGCAGTTCTCCGTCACTTCCGGCATGTGAGGTCCACGCGCTGCGAAAATCTCAGACACGCCAAAGAGTGTGATCGTCACAAAGAAAATCACGATCATTTTAATCCATTCGTTTTGAGTAAACTTCATCATGTTAATTTCCTTCCTTCGTGTCGATCCAGCATCTGAGCGACATGTCGACAACGCCCGTTCGAATGTATGAAAGGATCATGGCTTTATCTTCGCCCTTCATTTCTTTCACCAGGCGCATGCTTCTCGCGCCGGCGTAGGTGTTTGGATCTTGATCATCAAGATTGTCAAAAATTTCCAAGGACGCTCCTGAAATAGAAGACTCGGCAATGATGTCGATGTTCTTTGTGTCCTGTTGGAAGATATTCTTCAGTTCAATCTTTCCCTCGATCTGATTTTCTAGAGCGAGAGCCTCAATTTGAGGGGTTTGTTCAGCAGGGGTTAGCGTGTCCTCGACGGAGCACTTTAAATAATGAGTGGGCACCTTGGCGATTTGAGGTTCTCCAACGAGAGCCGCCGCCGTAGCTGCAAGGGTGGTAACGAATAGCATGTATTCTCCTTAAGCTTAGAGTTCTAATTTTTTGGGTTTCGAACGCCCTTCCTTTACTGGAAGTGTGGAGCTTGTCGATGTGTAAATATCAAAAAATGGCGGAACAGCCTGACCAAAGGTGGAGATGCGTTACTCGAGCATCTCCCAGCGGGCGTACAGCTGGTCGATCTCGGCTTGGAGCGTCTTCATCTTAATGCCGAGCTTCGTCAGTTTTTCTAAATCCGAGGCGATTTCTGGCTTAGAGCATTCGGCCTCCAGCTCAGCCATTTCCTTTTCAGCGCGATCAATCTTCTTGGTCAGGTTTTGAACTTCTTTGGAATCATTCGCTCGCAGCTTAGGGGAGGGCGGGGGTGCGACCGCTGACTTCGCTGAGCCGGTCTGGGAGGCGACAGCTTCCATCTTTTCGCGCTCCTCTTCATGCCAATAAGTCCACTGGCTGAGATCCGCGAAAGTATGAAGCTCTCCCTTTTTTCGCGCTTCCGGCGTCACAGGAAATGCCAAAATTTCGGTTGAAACTTGATCGAGGAAATACCGATCATGCGAGACCATTAAAATGGCCCCTTCGAATTCCTTCAAACATTCCTCTAAAAAATTGAGAGTGGGGATATCCAAATCATTGGTGGGCTCATCGAGCACGAGCAAGTTGGCTTCCGTGAGCATGAGCTTGGCCATGAGAGCGCGGCTCTGCTCTCCACCTGAGAGACTTCCTACATTTTGGTCGAGTTGACTTTGGGAGAATAAAAATCGTTCTAAGTAACTGCGCACGTGAACCGTTCGGCCCTGGAAAATCACTTGATCGCCATATGGACAAATTGTCCGCAAAAGCGAGACTTCCGGATCCAATTTTTCCCTCCCTTGTTCAAAGTAAGCCACTTTCAATGAATCTGATCGAAATATTTTCCCTCCGTCGGCGTCTTCCTCACCGAGGAGCACGCGGATGAGCGTGGACTTTCCCGCGCCATTGTCTCCGATGATTCCGATGCGTTTCCCGGGTGTCAGCAGCACGTCTAAGCTCGAAAAAAGCGGAAAGGAGTCGCCATATTTTTTGGAGATTTTTTTCGCCTCCAAAAGTCTTTTGGGCTGATTCTCCGCAGATTGAAATTCCATCTGCACCGTGCGCTTTACATTTCGCTGCGAAAGCTCTTTCACTTCCGCAGCAAGCTCGCCGTGGCGATGAATGCGCGCTTGTTGTTTGGTGGTTCGCGCCTTAGCACCGGCTTTGATCCACTCGGTCTCTCGTCGCAGGTTTCCACGTAGAATGGTTTCGCGATTCTCTTGCGCTTCCAGAAGTGCCGCTTTGGTCTCCAAGAACTTCGCGTAATCCCCCTCTATGCTAAGCAGGCCGTCTGGATATCGTCGGTCGATTTCTAAAATGCGTGTCGCGATGGCCTGCAAGAAGGCTCGATCATGCGTAATGGTAATGGTGGCGAATTTTGAAGTGCGAATGAGATTCTCGAGCCAAAGAATTCCCTCGATATCCAAGTGGTTGGTGGGCTCATCCATCAAAAGAAGATCAGGTTCGGCCATCAATTCCCGAGCAATCGCTACACGTTTCTTCCAGCCACCAGAGAGAGAATCGATTTTCGATTCCCGAGTGAGTCCCATGCGATTGAGATCCAACTTCCAAAGCAACTCATCCGCCTTGAGTGAGGCTTCCCAATCTTCCATTTCTGACGCACTTTCCAAGAGCGTGGATTGGACTGTGGCTTCTGCGCTGAAGGTCGGGACTTGGTCGAGATAGCGAACGCGCAGTCCACGCGAAAAGATGACTTCACCTTCCATCGGTTCAAATTGTGAGGCCAAAATTCGAAGCAGTGTGGATTTTCCTGCGCCGTTTGGACCGATCAGCCCAAGGCGCTCACCTTCCGAGGCCCCAAAATGCAGATTGCGAAAAAGAGGTCGCGAATCAAATCGGTGCGTAAGGGCTTTGGCTGAAAGAATAACTCCCAAACCAAAGCCTTATCACTTTTTTAAGCCTTTTTAGAAGCAGCCCTTCACGAAATCGAGCACAGGACCTGCGGTGTAGGTCGGTATCCACCTTCCGCGTTGCAACGTTCTCGCGCGTGCGATGAAAGTCTCAAACCCTCGCTTTGTCACGCCCATATATTTGCTCATCGCCATGTCCTGCGTGAGCGAGCAGGTCTGTCGAGCAGGCGTAATCATCGCGGAGGAGGTCATTTTTCCGCTGGAATCATATCGATCCACACGATGGCGATTCGGACCCCACCCTCGAACAGGATTGCTTGCGAGGGATTTCTCATTGAAGAATCCGCTGATATTAATCCAAATAGGAGGAGCGGCATCCGCACTTTGATCATCTAAGAAATAATTGCGTTCAATTTTAGTCTTCGAATTAGCGCCCCCTAACCGAATGCCCCACGCACGCGTGACATTTCCGTCCGTGNNATCGAGATCGCGACCATACATGATGACATTCCCATAAATTTTGGAATCGGAACCTTCCGCTCGAAAAATATTTTGCGCTAAGCGGAGGCCGAGATTGTTGGCGAACGTCATGGGAGAGCGTGCTTGGATTCCATCTCCATCGGACATGATATTGTATTGGAAATTCAAAATGCCCGTATTTCCCGTTTGAATATAAACTTGATGATTATAGGTATGAACGGGAACGCCTCTTACAATTCCATTTCGATCAAAGAGGTTCATCCGTACATCGGAATCTTTTACGCAGCTTAGATAGAGTCCCGAAGAGGCATCATTGCGAACGATATTCGTAATCGGTCGCACCATCTTATGATAGGAGTCGACGGAAATATTTCCCACAAATCCCACATTCACGATGGGGTTATCGCAATTTCCCTGAAAGGCGAAATTGTGTTTGAAACCCGACGAGTAGGTGTCTTGCACCCATATATTTTGCTGACTTCCCCAAAAGAAGGCCGCCGCGTTATTCGTCACGCCGACAAGATAATGTTGTTCGGAAGGCTGAAATTCAATTCCTTCGATCACAATATTCTTCACATATTTCGTGTCTTCTTTGTTTCCAGGGGCTGAAATCCCAGTGTCCTTTCGAATGATCGGTCTTGGCAAAGTTTTGGAAGCTTGCGGATAACTTCCAATTAAAAGTCGACGTGCGCTACTTGCGCCTGACTTGTTAAGGTAGATTCCGCTGCTGCCGCCACCGAAGGTCTCATTGCCATAGGTGCAACGACTTCCAGCTTTATTTACGCGATGAAAACGTAGGTGATCGCCGAAACCGCTGCGGATCAAGGACCACGCTGAATTGAAAGTCTTCTTCGGAGAGCTAGGACTTAGGCCGCTATTCAAATCGTCGCCGTCGCAGCTCAAGTAAACCGTGCGATCCTTCGTGGTCTGTTTGAAATCTCTCCACGGAGCCCCGTAGGATTCGGCAGCGTGAAGAATTGCCGATTGAAAAAGGGAAAGCGAAATTGAAAATGTAATTGCCAGTAAACGCATAAGCACCTCTTAAGAACTTAGAACTTCAAGCTCCGTGCCAATGGAGGCCGAAAAAAATTCGGGCTGAGTGGCTTGATATTGGCGAGTAGAGAGGGTCATCCCTTTCTTGCCCGGGACTTTCATTTCCCAGAGTGGGGTATCCGCTCCCCGTTTAAATGACTTAAAAGGGGCTTCTCGGAGGAATTTGAGAATCGCTCAGGGGTATGCGTCTTGCAATAAATGGGTTAGTAATCGAGGCACTTTAGTGAAAGGGATATCGAAAAATCTTACGATTATTTTTGCGACCTGGGGTCTTTTCCTCTGCGCATTCCCGCCCTTGCAGGCGCAAGTAAACCCCATGGAGGCGCCTCTTCAGGCCTTTTCGAATTCGCATGAGTTTCGTTTTCGTTTGATTCCTACGACAACCCTGCAGTTCCTCCGGGATCCTCAGAGCAAAGGACTAGAGGAAATGACGATCGAAGCGATTTTGTTTTTTAAAGATGAAGATCGCGGCGTTGGAGAAATCCAATCCATCGTTTCGGAATGGATTTCTCCCGAACTGCTTGAAACGTTTAAAAATTACGATTGGGCTTCGATGCAAGCTGTTCTGCTTGGCGGCGAGCCCGATGTGCTAACACGAGCGCTGCTCATCGCTGCTTACAATCAGACCCTGTTAAAGATGCTCCGAATTACGATGGGAGATAATTCAACTCCAGCGGAGATTTCAGCTCAGGTGATGGAGACCATCCAGCGGGTCGAAAACTATTTTGAAGCGCGCGCAGACTTGAACGAAGAGCTGATTCGTTTCGATCCAACATACCGACAAGGGGCGATGACGCGCGTGGACCTTGTTATCGAGAGTATGCGAAAGGATTCCGACTCGGTTTCGAAATTAAGAGCGCGCGCTGTCTCTTTGGGCACGCAGATGTTTCCCGGAGATTGGACGGCGGAGTGGGCAGCCATCCAACCGCTACTGAAGTCGACAAAAGACTTAAAGTCTGAGGATTGGGAAACGCTGGGCCCTCGAGGCATCGCTTTACTTCATACGCTACATGCACATTGGTTAGACGAAACGCCACCAGCCAAAGCGGAAAGCTTTACGACAGCGGAATTAGATTCCATTCAACGTGCTGTGGAGCAGAACATTCATGGCGATGTGTCGGAGTCTACGATGGCCAGACTCTTCGAAGACAGCGACGAGGCCGTTCAGGCGGAGATTCGAAGAGGATTGGAAATGTATTCAAAGACATGGCGCGGTCGAATGGAATCGGTGGCCACGACAC
>DDSI01000070.1 GCA_002343335.1 Bacteriovoracaceae bacterium UBA2394 | reverse complement strand
GCTCTTAACTGCTCAGCCACATCCACCGCCCCAACTTCTATGAGAGTCTCCAGTCGATCCAAATCGCGTTGCAGGGAGGAAGAATCCACCTTGTTTAGTAACCGATAAACCTTTTCCACGTCGCTCGTTCCGAAGTCTTCTCCATGCCATACGAGCTCCTCAGATAGCTTTTCACCTCGTTTAAGGCCGACAATTTCTATGCGAAGATCCCTTCGCCCTTCCGGATCGGCCAACTGGATCATACGTTCCGCCAAATCCATAATTCGCTCGGGCTTCCCCATATCCAGCATGTAAATCTCACCGCCCACCCCGTGCACGCCGGCATGCAAAACGAGTTCCACAGCTTCAGGCGCCGTCATAAAAAATCGAGTCGCATCCTCGTGTGTGACTGTCAAAGGGCCACCTTCGGCGATCTGCTGCCTAAAAATCTCAACTACCGATCCACTGCTCCCTAGAACATTCCCAAACCTCACCGAGAGAAAATCCGATCCGGGGCGAGAATGATTTTGAACAATGATCTCGGCCATTCGCTTTGTAAAACCCATTACGCTAAGGGGATTCACGGCTTTGTCTGTAGAAATATTAATGAGCTTACGAACTCCATACTTCCTGGCTTTTTTCACCAGCGCCAAGGTTCCAAGGACATTATTTCGAACGGCTTCTCTAGGGTTGTCCTCCATTAAACTTACATGCTTATAAGCCGCAGCATGAAAGACGACTTCCGGCTGAAATTGCGAGAAGACCTGCTCCATCAATTCTTCATCTAAAATATCTCCGATTTGAAAGACGGTAGAACCCTTCGGGACCGTGCGGTTCAATTCTCGTTGAATATGAAAGAGCGCATTTTCAGATCTTTCGAAAAGAATCAGTGTCCGAGGCTCGAAATTCAAAATTTGTCGACAAAGCTCGGAGCCAATGGAGCCCCCCGCTCCTGTCACCAATACGACTTTATTCTTAAGCGCCGTTCCTACATGAATCCGATTGAGTCGGATGGGTTCGCGGCCGAGCAAGTCTTCCACATTCAGATTTCGAATTTCGAAGGTCGAAGCGCGTCCCGCTAAAATATCGTTCAGCGCCGGAACTGTCTTAAATGTGATATTCAAATTCTTGCAAGTGTCGAGAATTCTACGCTTCTCGGTTTTAGAAATGGTCGGAATGGCAATGAGCACTTCATTCACGGAGTAGCGCGAGGCTAGAAGATGCAACTCATGAGTCGTACCCAATACGGGCACACCGTAAAAGGACATCTTTCTCTTATGCCGATCATCATCGATCAACCCGACGATGTGCGTAGACGGCAAAGGATTCGACTGAAGGTGGCGGAGTAATCCAAGTCCCGCTGAACCCGCGCCCACAATGACAGCTCTGCGATCCGAAGCTCTCTTCGCCCTTCGCTCACTGTCCTTGCGCTCGCGAATGAGCCGGACAATAACTCGTACGCCCCCAAGAAGAAGAAGCGTCATAAAGGCATCCAGCAGAAGCAATCGCGGTCTATAGGGATCCAAAAAAAGTAAAGCCACTGACGAAAACGCGATGCTTGAAACGAGAACCGCGCGTGAGAGCTGCAGCAAATCTGATAAGCTCGTGTACTGCCACCATCCACTGGAGAGGCCGAGCATCAGGCATATGGGAAGTTTTATCGCGACGGCGATGGAAATGAATAAAAGCTGTTCCGAAAAGGGCGGTAGTACATCCAAAGGATATCGAACAAGAATTGCCAAGAGAGCAGCGAGGGCAATGAGACCCAACTGTAGTCCTACGATTACCGTTTTTCGGTATCGCAAAATTAAATACAGGCCTTTACGTAAACTGCGCCCCATACCCCCCCTCAAAACCGCTTACCATGCGGGTTATCAAAGTTTTTTCAGGCTATCAGTCGTTTCCTAGAGTGTCCAGTTCATGCAACTTTCGACGCTGCGCCAGAATTAAATTTATTTAAATGCTGTAATGGTGATTCCCGTGGTTGACGCTATCTTAAAAAGAATTTCTGTCAGATCCTTCGTGGTGGCTAACCATGAAAAACGACTGATATCTTTGGGAACAAGAATGGTATCTCCGCGAAACACTTCCATCTGATAAAAATTGCGTAACAAGAATCCACGATTCTGCCGCCTTGAAGTCACCGACCCATCCGAACGAATGACTAAAATACTATCAGTATCAGCATTCATGGTCGGCCCGCCCACTTGATCGAGATAATATTGAACATCCTTTCCTGAGACAAAAACGAGTGAAGTTGGATTGAACACTTCGCCAGTCACGGTGACGACCGACGGAATCGGAGGAATACTTAATACGTCGCCGGGCTCCAGGGCGATATCAAATTTGGACCCTCTGAACTCCTTTAGCCAACCAATCTCAATGACCATTCGCCCTGTCACTTCGGACGACTCCAAACTCTTTAGTAAAGAGCGCCGCGCCACAATTGCCTCCTCCATTGAGCGAGCATCCTCGCCGGAGACCTGGGTGCCCTTCAAACTTTCTTGCAAAACGGCTTCCTGAAGACGTTGAATCTGTTCCTTCAGATTTTTTTCTTGAATGGCTTTGACGGACTTCCGAGTGAAAATTGAGCCCTTTAGGAAAGCGCGATCTGTGAAACCGCCTGCCCGCTCGAGCACACTGCTCAGACGCTCCTTATGAGAGAAAGAATAATTTCCCGGAAACTTTACCTCTCCCAGAAGTTGAATGAAGTTTTCCAGTTCCCAATTGGGCAATCCCTGGATCAAAACCCGATCTTTCGGTTGCAGTTTCGGATTCATATCAGAATCCGGGTTGGAAATTGCCTGCTTCAAATCAACTTGAATTCGGCGGAATTTTAATTCATTTGCTTCCACATCATATCGCGCGATTTCAGCATTGGCCTGATAAGCATCTTCCGTAAGATTTCCAGCCATGAAGACTAAGTCTCGGAGAGTCATGCCTTCAAAATAAAAATATTGCCCCGGCTTATTAACCTTTCCTTCAATGGAAATTTTTTCCTTCAATTGTAATTCATCCTTGGAAAAGACAATAATTTCGTCTCCCGCTTCCAAAGCTACGTTCGCGCTTTCATCACCTTCAAAAAGTCTCCCCAAATTTGGGAAGATGGATTTGATGGTGTTTTTGGGGGGTACTGTGCGCGCGATTTGAAGAAATTCTAAATACGGATCTGCTTGGACATCTTCAAAGTTCTTCAGAAGATCTCGCAATTTCATTCCATCTTTGAACTCGTACGGCCCAGGTCGCTTCACGAAGCCGCGAAGAAAAACCGTTTTTTCCAAATCCGGCAGCACGGGGAAAATCTGCACTAAGTCCCCGTCTTGGACCTTAAAGCCAAGGTCGCCTTGCAGAGTTTGTTCTCGCTTAAGCGATTTAAAATCCGCGGGAATTTCGAAATCCCTAGTAATGCGTCGCTTATTTTCCTCGACTCGCTCAAGCGAAATTCGTCCCGCATAACCCGTGAAACTGAGACCACCCGAGAGCTGAATGATATCAAAGAGAGTCGTATCTTTTTCGATCTCATAAATGGCAGGGCGCTTCACGTGCCCCGCAATCCCCGCAACCGCTCCAATGACGGGAACGAGCAATACATCCTGAGACTGAAGTTGAATCTGCGTGTTGGCCCCTTCAACGAGGAAATCATAGAGATCGATTTTTGCGATCTCCTTGTTTCCCCGCAGTAATCGAATGTCTCTTAAGCTTCCCGTCTTCGCCGCACCTCCGGCGTGAAAGAGCGCGTTAATCGAAGTGGCTGTCGAAGGAATGGAATAACTTCCAGGACGCCTCACATCGCCCACAATAAAAACGTCGATCATTCGAATCCGGTCGAAACTGATGCTCGAGCGAACGCCGCTAAAATATTCTGACAATCTCTTTTGAACCGTTTGCTCAAGTTGCTTTGCGGTCAGGCCCCACACTTTTAATGTGCCAATTCTAGGCAGAGTAATCGTTCCGTCCGCCCTCACCGTAACTTTTTGGGATAGATTGAGAGCTCCCCAAATGTTCACCGTAAAAGAATCTCGCGGACCTACGATGTAATCCGGGTTGGTAGGAACATCTAATAGCGGCGTAAAAGTTTCCGGGGCCCGGCTGAAGAACAAATCATAGCCGAATTGTTTTAAGTTTCGCATGACCGCATTCGGAAACTTACCTTCGTAAATTCGTTCGATACTCGACGGAGGCGCAAAGTAAACCTCGTCGGTGTCCTCGCGAGAATTCCTCTTTCGATTATCCTTACCGCCTTTTGCAGACTTAAGGTTGCTCAGATCCGATGCGCCAGGCGAATCCGATAATGTTCCCGCACGCCCTTTAAGTATTTCTTGCGCCTTTTCTCTCTCTTCCGAAGAAAGTTGATCGAGGGCATTTCCGATATCTTTTCCACTTTGCGCTTCGCTTTCAGTGGAAAACTCAGCGGTTATATCGGGATTTTGATCCTTTAATTGCTTTAGTTTATCTTTCGATATCGTCGAGAAAGGAGTATCCACCCCAGGTCGCTGCGGTTGAAGAGCTTGCGCCTGAACAGGATGAGATGTCGTCACGATCCAAGACAGCGCAAGAGCGTTCCATGCGATAAAGTTTCTCAACTTCAGTGCCACAATCGACCTCCTCATATTTCTACTCTCAGTCCGCCTGTGAAAACTCTTAAACTGGAGTTGAAAGCATCTAATAATGAAAAATCTAAACTGAGCCTGTCAAAGACCGCCACGGAAGTGCAGAGCCCTAAACCATGCGCTTTCGTTGTGAAATTGCGGTAATAACCTGCTCTAAATTTCATCATATCAATAGGATTGAGTTCTAAGCTTGTTCGACCCTCATTCGTCTTATGCGAAAAATCTCTCTCCCAATCAGCAGCCACACGAAACCAAATCCAGTTGAAGCTTAATCCCAGTCGGCCCTTCACAGGTTCGATTGTGGCAGCTCGAGTGGAGCGAAGTAGATTCGACATGGCTGCTCCCACAGAAAGGAAATCCGTGGCGAACAGTAGAAGCCCCGCATTCATGGAGTACGTCCAGCGCTCAGGAGTCTCCAAAGCTCGATCAAAATCGGAAAGTTGATTAGAAATTCCGGCGAGCACAATATTTTTAAAATTAAAGCTGAGTGCTAGGTCGTACGTGTCTCGCTTGATTCTTTCCGTATGGACGGAATTAAATCGAAACCCCCAATGGAGAGGATCTTCGGTCTTTCCATCGATAACCGAGCCGCCGACGGACCAATTTTCCTTCGGTCGTTTTTGAAAAAATTTGGAATGCACATCAAAGAATCGTCGCTCGGAATGCCGAGAGAGCCCCGCTGGATTCAGATTGAATGCTGATGAGCCGTCGGCAATACTTGTCGTCGCCGCAGCAGCTCCAATGCCGGTTGGCCCTAAATCATGAAGATCGAGCTCCGTAATGGCGTCTGCTAAGCTCGGAAAGGCTAGCAAACTGACAAATATCGAAGCTCTAATTCTGCCCTTCATCCTGCTCTGCTTAACCCCCATCAATGACAATCAAAGAATCTTCTATTCTAGATTTCCAGGAGCTCCAAACCAAACTTAGCACCGCGTCAATTATTGGCACCACTCTCATATTTAGGCTCAAATCGCCGCCCCGCGGCATTTAATTTGATCGAGTGCAGCGCGCTCGACATGTTACCATAATCTTCACCTCAGGGATGTGAGATCTTTATGAAGATGCAGGATATTTATGAGAAGAACCTCCTCTCGCTGCAGCGACATCGTCCAGAACTTTATGAAAGCCTCAAACCTGAAATCGATTTTTTTAAGAACTACCCCAATGGAAGCAGCTCGCATGCCGTGAACCTTGGGGCGCCTGCTCTGGCCGAAGAATTCGCGTGGTCCGTATCGAATGACTTTGTAAACTTGGCCTATCGAAGGCGTGAAGAAGGATCAGCATCTGGCAGCTTGGAAGCCATTCTTCACACTCCCAATCCACAGATCGAAGCGGAGCATATTGTCACGCGAACGAAGACCGAGCGCGCCAGCATGATCTTGATGATGGGCATGGGGCTTGGGCACATTCTCTTTGAGATTTTGAAACGGCGGACGAAATACAATTTCGTGATCGGCATCATTGAATCTAATCCTCAATTTTTTTTAAGAGCGCTCAATCTTCACGACTTTACACCGGTCTTTGAAAATTCCTCGATTCACTTCATGGTGCAGCGAAATCTTTCGAGAATTGTCGGCGATCTTCACCGATTTTTTTATCGCTTTACAGAAGCGGACCGAGCGATTCACATTTTGGGATGCCCAACGCCCTTGGCAATCGATGAATATTTCTATCAGCATCTTCGCTCGCGCCTAGGACATCTTTTAGATGAAGCGCTCCTCGCGCACGGAAATTCGGTGCAGGATTCTTTTGAGGGCTTACAAAACACGGTCGACAACTTGCCAGCCATGCTTAAAAACTGGGGATTCAATCCCTTTCGGAATCTCTTTGAAGGAAAAACCTGCATATCTGTCGCTTCGGGCCCTTCCTTGAATGACCATTGGGATCAACTGCGAGCCGCACAAGGAAAGATTCCAATCATCGCGTGCGATTCAGCTTTTCGAAAACTTGTAAAGGAAGGCATTCAGCCCGACTGGGTCACGGCGATCGAACGCGTTCCCATGGTGGCAGAGTATTTTAAAGGAACTGCGGTCCATGAACGGACCACATTCATCGCCACCGCCGTCGTTCAGAAAAACGCGTTCGACGCGTTTCGAGGTCGGCATCTGTATTTCACGACCTTTCAAGAATTTAACTATGCCCTTGGACTTCAATTTATTGGACAGCTCTACACCGGCCATTCGGCTGGAAATTTAAATATCAATTTAGCCACTCACCTGGGCTTTTCCAATGTCATCATGGTGGGTCACAACCTGGCGTTTGGTTTAGGGACTCATGAGAGTCATTATCAAGGCATTGGCGACGATCGAGAGACTCACAAAAGCGCGGTAGAACTTGAAAGCGCATCTACCAAAGCTAAGGTTCCTACGCAGGACGGCCTCGACGAGGTTTACACGCTTGCAGAATATAATTTATTCCGCGCTGAGATTGAAAACTATGTCGCCGAGAACCCTCACAACAATTACATCAATGTCGCAGCGAAGGGAGCGAAAATCGCCGGGGCAAAATTGATGTCGATGCAAGAGGCTCTTCAAGCGTATGGCGCAGAAGGGTGTGACCATTGGAGCAAAGTTCGGCCGATTTTTGAGAATCTGGATGAGATGACGATTCAAAATCGAACGCATCTATCTGAGACGCTTATTCGAAAGTCTAAGGAGCGGATTGAATATTGGTTAAAGCGAAATGCTGAAATCCAAAAACATGTGCTCAGCTGGAAAAAGAAAATCGAAAATGCTGACGCCAAAGGTAAAAAGATTTCCATTGAAGAGTTAAACGCCTCAATTCAATTCGTTCAAAACTTTTACCGAGAGTCTGACGCCGATTCAATTTTTCAGGCGGCTGCAGTCACGATCATGATGCCAGAGCGCACTCACTTCCGCCGGAAGCTCAATCAGTGGTTTGTCGAGGAGAAGGACGAATATGTTCTTCGCTGCAACTGGCTCAAAGCGCATGAAACCTATGTCGAGTTCTGGAACGACTGGCTCCCCAAAATCCGCGACGAATATCGCCGTGCGGAGAAGCTTGTTCAGAGCTCTGAAACTTCTCAAACCAGAACTCAAAAGAATAATTTGAATTAAAGAAAGAAATGACCCACTAAAGTCTTTTTCTCCCTTTTTGCTTTAGAAATTGGGTCCAATCCTTGTGATGCCATTGCTGATGGTGCGCTCTACATCGCAAAGTAAGATTATATGCCTCATGCCCGCCGCCCATCGCCCACGCCCTGGCATGATGAATTTCCAAATGACGAACTTCACCACATACCTTCCCCGTTTTTGAATGAAATTGGCATTGAGCTTCATCGCGACTCCATACTGCGCGCTTCATGGGCTCAGGGATTCTTCGGCTCACTAGTTTGGGCCCCTTCCTTCGAGTAGGCGCAGAAGGAAGAGTTACGGATTCCCTTTTGTTGATTTGAAACTCTCTACCCTCCTTATTCAGTCGGCTCGAGGGCCCCATTTTCTTCCTCACCGGATCCTTGTGCTGCAGATAGAACTGCAGAGCGTCCGCCAAAACTTCCTCGAGCGTCAGGTTTTTTCGCTTAGAACTCGATGCGATCACTTGAGCTCTTCGCAAATCCGAGGCCGTCCCTTCCGAAAGATCCACTCTCAATCGGCTTCGATCTTGTGAAATAGGCTTTAAAAATTCCGCTTTTGGTATTTCCCCAGATACCTGGGCAACTTCCCTTTCGAGCTGAGCCTTGGGGAGTGATTTCGCTTTTTCCACCCACTCCCTTTTATTTTCAGAGCTGAGGACGGGGACAATTCTTCTTGCTTTGGAAATCGTAAGATTGCCTACGCTAATTTCCTGCTTGAGTTCAGGGACCTCTCTTGATTTTCGCATCACTTGAATGAGCGCGTACGCATTGGCTTCCGAGAGCTCCAAGCATTCTGTCGTATAGACAAAGAGAGAGCTGTAGCCCATTTGCAAATAGATCTTCTCCGCATCGATACTCTCTAAAATTTCAAGAAGTTGAACTTCACAACGACGATAGTTTTTTGCGAGTTCCATCGCTTTGACATGTAGGGAAGGAAGATCTGTATACGATTCTATTTTTATATTTTTCATTTTTACATCTCCATACTTGCTCCTGACGTGTGCCTCGCAAAAGAAACTCTATCACAGGAATTTTTTCGAATAGAATTTATCGCCACGTGACGATCTCGAATAAATTTTTGAATTCAAAATTGAGATGGAAATAAATTGAACTACGACGATTTTGGAAACGCTGCGTCGATATTTTAAGAACTGAAAGACGATTGAAAAGTATGCGCCAAAAAACTCGTCAAATAGAAAATGCCAAGAAATAAAAAACAAATGAAAAGAACCTTTGAAATCTT
>DDSI01000081.1:291-17797 GCA_002343335.1 Bacteriovoracaceae bacterium UBA2394 | reverse complement strand
CCGTAGCGCTTAGAAAAAATGCGCAGCAAATCTCTGTCGTAAAAATCTGGGTACTCTTCCTCAAAGTCTCGGCGCTTTTTCTCGTAGTAATGTTCGAGTGTGGTTTTCAAATGCCGTGCATCCGACATCATTCGACCGGATGCTGCAGGCACAATTTTTCCTTCAAATTCTTTGGCGAGACGTTCTACGTACTCCAGTTTTTTAAGCGCGCCCCAACCCCGGTAAGACTTTTTCCATTTCGATTCAGGATCGAGCCATACCGCAAATGTTTCCGCAAAGTCTTCATCAGGGTGCGATTGTGCATACCATCTGGAAATGTTGTGCACGAAACTTTTCGAATAGGGACGAGGGCGGTAATTCTCCGGTGCATATTCTTTAGAGGGAGAGCCAAAGATCTCTCTCCAACGAGCGCGACGCGATAGGCGAAACGCATGATCGAAAGCATGGCCAATTTCATGGCGAAGAAATCGGGCAAATTCTTGAGGGTCGTCGCCCTCTACTTCCATCATGAATTTTTTCTCCAATTTTCGAAGCCGATCGTGGGCCAGATAAAAGGGAATGGCGACTGCGGCTATGCCATCGGGGGAGAACCACTCATCCCCGAAGAAGATTCGGGGGAAAAAGGTAAGGCCCTTGTCGGCCAGCTCGCCCAAGACTTTTTGAACCTGCGGGTAAACGACCGAGGTCTCTAGCTTCAAATCCAAGTCACGAACTCGAAGCTTCAAAAGGTCCTCGTCGCTGAGGTTTTCCCACTCTGGTTTTGGACTTGCCATGTCTCCTTATTATCCTATTTAAGAATGTGAGGAGTAACCTATGACGCAAAACAATTCCGATAAACCGCTCGATCCGCTGCGCAAAGCTCAAGAAGACGAATATTTCGTGCGTCAAAATCGAGAATTGGCGTCAAAGCTCAAAGCCAAAATGGCCCTACAATCTTCGGGCGTGCAGGACAACGCCCTTCGTGAGGAACTGACAAAAGCTGGATTTTCCTCAGACACTTTGTCGCTCCTTTTCTTGGTGCCCATTGTGGACGTGGCGTGGGCTGATCGCCGCATGGAAGATAAAGAGAAAAAGGAAATTCTCCACGTCGCTGAACAGCGAGGTGTGAGCGCGGGCTCCACTAGCGCGAAGATCTTGAACCGATGGCTTTCTGAAAACCCTCAAAACGATATCGATTACGTGAAATGTAAAAAATTTGTGGATGTGTTTCTGAAAGAGATCGAAAAAAATACTCCTGGCGCTGCCGGTTGGGTGCTTGATGCCGCAACGGCCGTGGCCAATGCCACGGGCGGCGTCCTGGGATTTGGAAGTCGCATCTCCGCGGCCGAATCGGACGCTTTGAAAGCCCTGGCATCGAAATTTGCGAAGTAACTCCTGACACTTAGATCCGGTTCTTGGCACCGAATTTGCATTCCATTTAGGTCGTGGCCATGCGGGTTACCTGTTGCATTCTTTGGAGTCTTATCGCGTTCGTCCATGCGCCGTTGGCGACTCATGCGTCGCCCGTGGCCGAGTGTTCAAAGTCGGTGGAAGACATTGCGAATCTTTTCGAGATTCGCCAGCTTTCTACTTCCGACTACGAGGCCAAGTCCTATGCCCGCTTCGTAGGCGACAAATTCCTATGGTTCTTTACATGGCGTCGATCAATTCGATTTCCGAATGTTCGATATCATTCGGATCGAGCCGCCGTTTTCAATCCCGAATTTGAATTGGATGTCGCCGTTCAGGCAAAAATTCTTGCGAAAGATCTTTCCGAAAAGATGGGAATACAATTTGATCCCCGCCCCGTTTCAGAGGGCGGACATCTCTTAGGAGACGGCGGTTTTCGTGTTGCATTCGTGCATCCGCAAAATCCATTTAAAGTAGTGAAAGTATATAGCCCATTTATGAACGGCCCAAAGACGATCACCTTTATGATTCAAAGGGAGATGGGAATGTATCGTTATCTTCAGGAAGCGGGCGTTCCAATTGCGGAGACGGAGTTTCCTTATCCTGAGAGCGGCATAGTTATCCAAGAGCGTATGACCGGAGGCTCAGCGGAGGAAATTTTTGGAGAAAAGGGCTACGTGAGGGGAACGGATCGCGCGCTCGATCACACGCTGGCTTTAGTTGAGCGTCACGACAACTTACTCTACCCCGTGATGGAGGAGAGAAATGGCGTGATTTCTCGTGTGGATACTTCAACGGGCCGAATTGTAGCAGTTGAGGCTATAGACTCCGGATATCTCTACCGCAATATCCACCGCGACCGGCGGACCGGAACCTATAAACTCATCGATTGGTGAGCCTCAATGACTCCCGCAAATCTTACTGACTAAATCCCGCTTGGCCGTCGATGTTGTAGAGGCCCTCGAGGCGCGTCCATTCCATCTTCGCCGACTCCATTTTTTCGAGCAGTGCTCGAACGTCCGCATGCGTGGCTTTTCCATTTTTGGAAACAAACCTACACTGCAGATGATCGGTCGAGAAAATATCATCCGTCTTTGCGGGGAACACTTGCACGCCACGGCAGGAAATCGATTTCAATTCCAGCGTCGTGCTGTTCGCAACTTGTGTAAGCGCTTCGCCAAGCTTGCGCGGATTGTGAAGTGGATCGCAGACGCTCACGTCCGCGCCAACCAGATCACGCTGCACGCGAGGCGATGTGTATTTGTACGGCTTTACGCTTGCTGAAGGTGCCTTGGAAAAATCCGCCACCTTTAATTTCTCGGGTTTCTTTCCAAGTCGTTCGCAAATCGCTTTAGCAAATTCTTTGGTGCCCACGGACTTCGCGCCCTCGGCGGCGATGTCGTAGGTGTGAATGCCGTCTTCCAATGTCTTCAACCATGCATTTTGCATGCGAGCGGCGACATCCGCTTGGCCCAAGTGAACGATCATCATGATCGCGCCATTCAATAAACCAGAGGGATTTGCCAAATTTTGTCCGGCTCGTCGAGGGGCGGAGCCGTGAATGGCTTCGAACATCGAGCNNTCCCGCGAGTCCCACGCTACCCGCAATTTGTGCGGCGATGTCAGAAGCGATGTCTCCATACAAATTGGGCATCACGATCACTTCAAAAGCTTCCGGCGTGTCGGCCATCTTCGCCATCCCAATATCCACGATCCAAGATTCCGCCGTGATGTCTGGATAGAGCTTGGCGACATCATCAAAAATTTTGTGAAACAAACCGTCGGTCATCTTCATGATGTTATCTTTGATAAAGCAGGTCACTTTTTTGCGACCGTATTTGCGCGCATATTCAAATGCATACAAACAAATTTTCTCAGCACCAGGACGGGAGATAATTTTCAGCGATTGAATTTGATCGGCAGTTTGCTGATGCTCAATCCCCACATACATGCCTTCTTCATTCTCGCGAACAATGACCAAATCCATCCCCGGATATTTGCTTTCCACATAGGGTGTGTAAGCAATGCAGGGGCGTACGTTGGCGTAAAGGCCGAGCGTTTTTCTCGCTGTCACATTCAAGCTTTTATAGCCGCCACCTTGAGGCGTCGTGATCGGCGCTTTCAAAAATACTTTGAGGTTGCGGAGTAAATCCCAACTTTCGGGTGCGATTCCGGCTTTGTTGCCCGCCAAATAAACTTTCTCGCCGACTTCGATATAGTGGTACTCAAGTTGCGCGCCAGCTTCGTTCAAGACGGTCAACGTAGCGTCCATAATTTCCGGGCCAATGCCATCCCCTTTGGCGACAACGATTGGAACTTTTTTAGTGGCTGACATAAATTCTCCTGCCGGCAGATCCTAATCCTCCAGCCGTTTATAAGGCGAGGACTTCTTGATTCACCTTTGAGGCTCTGAGATGTTCCCCTCATGAAACTTTATTACGGCCCAGCCTCTTGTTCTCTCGCTCCTCACATTGCTCTTCGTGAATCAGGTTTGCCTTTTGAATTGCAAAAAGTAGATCTGCGGGGCAAGGAGCAAACCTCGCCTGAATTTTTAGCGAAAAATCCAAAAGGGTATGTGCCGGTGCTTGAAACCGATTCGAAAGAGTTCATCACGGAAGTTGCCGTGATCCTCCAATATATTGCCGATCAAAAGCCGGGTTCGGGATTAGCGCCGGAACCGAAAACGTTAGAGCGCTATCGCTTGATGGAGTGGCTTAACTTCATCGCCACCGAGTTGCATAAGAGCCTTGGAGTATTGTGGAGGAAGGATTTATCGGACGATACTAAAAACTATGCGATCGAAAATGTGAAGAAGCGCCTCACCTATGTGAATGAACGCCTTTCCTCGAATGCTTTCATCGCGGGCACTACTTTCACGATCGCCGATGCGTATCTCTATACCATTCTCAGCTGGACCGCTTATTTGAAGTTCGATGTCACGCCTTGGCCGCATGTGCAGAAGTACATGCAAAAAATGGTGGAAAGACCCGCCGTTCGGGAAGCGCTCCGGGCCGAGGGCCTGCTCAAAGAAGCAGCTTAGTCGCATCATTATGTCTGCCCGAGATTGAGCATCCGCTTGTATTGAAGGCTTAGAATTTCAATGCCGTGTTTGCAGGCTCGGCCTGTGGGCGATTTAGCCCATGCCTGCATTTCTTCAGCCGATAAATTCTGAATGTCGAAAGCGGTGGGATCTCGATACGCCCGAAATTCCTGATCGATTTCAATTTCGCCAACGGCCCGCAGATTGCATCGCTGTTCCATGTGATGTTGCTCGACGATAAAGAGATCAAAATGAACTCTTAGCGTAATCGGAACGTCCTCATAGCCTTCATTCGTGATTTCAATTTGCGAGAGCACTCCAACCAGTTGATGACTCCCGTCGGCAAGCGTCATGGAATCGAGCATTCGTTCGCGCGGCAAGAGAGTGCGGTAGGGGACATGTTGTTGAAGGCATTCAAAGAAAAGATGCTGAAGAAACTGACCCAAATGGGGCTGGGATTTCGCTCCAGAAACAATGAAGGGATAAATAACGCTAATAGGGAGTCCTTTTTCCATGAAGAGACCCTCGCACGTGGATTTGCAAAAGCCCCCTGACATCGCCTGACAGCGAGTAACACGCTCTTCTTTCTTACGCGCCTGCGGGAAGAAGTCGATTTTTTACGGCGTAGTTTCTGAAACTTTCTAAAAGCCAGTCGAAGGATTCGATAGCAAATACGTCCTCTTGCATGTGAAAAATCTCATAAAATTGGTTCTCTACGACTTTATAGTCAAAGGGGTGTACGCGCACATTAGGTCCCAAAGCCCATAAACTTTCTCCTATGGAAGAAAGGATTCCTGAGCCATAGACACGCAGACCCTCTGGATTTCGGATCAGTCCGAACTCAACAGTGAACCAATAGATTCTTTGCAGTTTCGTGAGCATTTCTGAGTCGGCATTAAGCGCAGCCCTACCAAAAAACTCATAAAAATCCGCGAAGGTTTGATTGGTGATAAGTGGAATGTGCCCAAAGATATCATGAAACATATCGGGCGATGGCGTGTATTCGAGTTCTGAACGGGCACGAATAAAGTCGGTACAGGGAAAAAGCTTCTGCGATAAACATTCGAAAAATTCCTTTTCAGGAACAAGACCGGCCACGCGTGTGAGCTTCCAGCCTGTTGCTTTTTCTAATACAGCGCTCACATCGATAAGTTTTGGAATTCGCTTCGTAGGCAGATTGAGTAATTTCAAGGCGTCTAAATATTCCTGAGAAGCTCGACCCGGGAGAGTTCTAAACTGCCGATCAAACATGATCGCCCAGGTCTCATGCTCTTCTTCCGTGTAACGAGGTACGACCAAATTTTTCAGATCGGAATTGTGTGTGGTCGTGATTTCCACATTCACAGATCTATATTGATCCGTGACGGAGGGCTGGGAGTGCGAGTTTTTATTCGCCTCTTTCATTTCGACTTAGTTTAAGTATACCAGAGGCCTGGAGCCAAGACGGAATGCATGCCATCACGTTAAAGTCACTTAAAGCGCGGTTCCTGTTTCCTGCCGACGAGGCCACTTTCAGCCATCTTCTGCTATTGGTTCACGGACGTACCGGCAATCTGCGGCTCTTGGAGTGGTATTCGAAAAGATTTCAGATCCCCGGCTTGGCTTTCATTTCTTTGCAGGCCCCTTTTGAAGACCGTCGGGAAGATCAAAAAGACGAGGGATATTCTTGGTACCTCGATGGAAAAAAGGGAATTGAAGAATCCCGAAAATTGCTCATCGACGTCGTGACAGAAATTGAGTCGCAGGGGATTTCTGCGGAAAAAATTTTTTGGTTAGGCTTCTCTCAAGGGGCTGCAATGGGACTTGATCTGGCGCTTCGCGGTCCCTTTAAAATGGGGGGCTTTCTTTGTATTTCAGGGTTTTGCGTGCAGGCTCAAGATTATCCCCAAGCCTTTGGGCCCTATGCGAAGGCTCAACGTCTTTTTATTTCGCACGGCTCGCGTGATGAAATTGTGAAGTTGGATTTTGCGGAAAAGACGTATCAGGTTTTGAAACAGGAAAAAGTTTCATTTGAATTTCAGATTTTCGATAAGCCCCATTCGTTTCATTTGAAGGAAGAAGTGCCAATGCTGGAAGAGCGCTTGAAAGCGTGGATGACACCTTGAATTCCGCCTATGCCTATGCGCTCGCCTCCGCATTTTGTTTTTCTCTAGGGTCCTTCGTATTTGCCATCTATGCCAAGCGCGCCACCGTCCTTTGGATGACAGCCTTCAAAGCTTGGATTGCCTTCCTGAGTTTCGGACTAGCGGCGATCGTGGTTCGCGAATGGAGTCACTTTCCGGCCGCCCCGTCTCTGTTCGCATTTTTCATCAGCGGCATCATCGGGCTTTGCACCGCAGATTTGTTGCTCGTTCGAGCCTTTGCCACGATCGGTTCAGCAAGAACGCTTCTCATTTTTAGTTCTCAACCCATCGCGCTGGGCGTTCTGGGTTATTTGTTTTTCGATCAATCCGTTACGCCCAAGAAGGCAATTGCAATTTTGTTTTTGATGGCTTGCGTCTTCACGCTCAGCTTCGAAAAATTTAAACAGGAGGGTCGTTGGGAAATCAAAGGGCCGCTTTTTGCATTGGCAGCTACTATTTTGGATGCTTGCGGGATAGCACTCACGCGCTACGCTTTCGAATTCGATCGAGCGATTTCTGTGATGGAGGGAAATTTTTTTCGATGTGCTGGCGCGGTAATGGGATTCGCCGTGATCGGTCTCGTGAAGCCGCTCAAATTGTGGGAAAAGTTTAAGGCATTTCCAAAGCGTCAAAAAGGTATCGTGATTGCCGGAAGTTTAACCGGTACAACCATCTCTTTGGGATTTTTTTTAGCGGCTGTAAGCATCGGACATTTGGCCACGGTCTCCGCGTTGCTTGGAGCCGCCCCGCTCTTTGCAGGAATCTGGGAGTGTCTTTTTGAAAAGCGGTGGCCCAGTAAATATTTACTCTTCGCCTTTTGCCTTTTTATTTTAGGATTCTCATTCATCTTGTAAGGTAATCTTTGTGAGTCGAGAATTGCCGATTATCGGTTGGCAGCAAAAAGTGAGATTTCCGAAATGGAAGAACTTGCGCATGCGCGCCAAGGTGGACACGGGTGCAAAGTCTGCGGCCATTCATGCCGAAGAATATGAGGTCATTCGATTGCCGAGTGCACCGCATCGAATCATCAATGAAGTTCTCAAAATGAAATTGAAGGTAGGTCCTACGACCAAGCCGAAGCACGTCTGGGTGGAAGCGCCCATTGTCGATTGGCGAAATGTTAAAAATTCCGGCGGCAAAATTGAAGAACGTCCGTTTATTCGAACTGAAATTGAAATTGGCGGAGCGACACACGAAATTATTTTGAGTGTGACCAATCGCGAGAAAATGAAGTTTCCTATTCTTCTCGGCCGATCCTTTTTAGCACATCGATTTTTAGTTGATCCGGGTCGTGCCAAGCTACTGTAGATATTTCAGAAGAATTATTCCGGAGACCAACTGCGAAAGAAGTCGACGATCTCTTGTGGCGGTTCACCGTGTTCGGCTCGAATTTTATCCAGAAACATTTCAGCGCCTCCCTCTTTCACTTGCGCGCGGATTCCGGATTGCACTCGGTGATCGATGGCGCGCACGCTTCGAACAAAGTGTTGGAGGTCATCGGCCGTGGAGGCCAGGATCTCCATGTTCACCTTGTTGCCGGTCTCATCCACGAAGCCATGTTCCATGATCCGGATAAAATTTTTGAAGGGTTCAATATCCGGGGGCTTTCCGTCGCCCATCGAAAGACCAGCGCTCTGTAAAATCGAACAAGTAGCCAGCGTACAAGATAGGGTAAAGGCGCCGTCTTGCGCTTTGATCCCCTCGATTATTTTTTGGAGTTTCGCTTGGGGAAGACCCCGGAAGCGAAAATAAACACCGCGTCCGGCGGGCATATAGTCATTCGTGCGCGTCACTTGGGCGGGCTTCATGATGCGACCGTCGAGTCGATAGTATCCCGCCATTAGAAAGAAATGATGAGGCGGTTCGACGCCCATAATGACCTCATCGGGACGAAAGAGTTGTCGCAAATTCACCCCATCCTCCCCCAAATATTTGGCGACGGTCGGGGGAAGTTTTGAAAAGTTTTGAGGTGTAATGACCGCAGAGAATATGGGTCGATACATGACCGTAAAGGCTCGATCGCCTAAGCTGATCGTCGCATTCTTACAGGCTTCGATTTGGGGCGCCCCCCATGCCAAAATGGGCGGAATGACTGCGGCCGTCGCCCAGACGAGAAGTCTCAAAATCCGCTTAAAATCGATCACCAGGGGTTAAGTTGCAAAACCCATGCCTTCCCGAATCCTCGTCAAAACCCACCCTGTTAAGACCCCATGAATATTTTGCGCAACGCGTTAAAAACCGTTGCCGGCAAAATTTAAGATTCGGCAGAGTGAATTCACGGTTCGATTCGGTTTGTTCGGTCAGGGGAGGGGATTTTGGGTTCATCCAGGGTTTATCTTAGCGCTCTATTCATCGGTCTCATCTCATTCTCGGTTTTTGCGGAATCTCCTTCAGGAAGATGCTCCGCGCAGATTCAGAAAGTTGTGGTTCGAGATGCGGATGTGGCCGAACCCGGACTCTATGAACTTTCCGAGGCAGATCCCACCATGGGATTTAAAGTTGCGGACCTTAACAAAGAGTCCATCGAGTTCCATTTCGGTCGAAGCGAAGCTCTCGGCATTGAAACCGTCTATTTTGATTTAAAAACCGGCAAGGTCGTTCCCAAAGAAGAAGCTGACGCGAAGCCTGAAAAGCATGGTACGAAACGCAGTCGCCCGATTTTGGCGGCGGTAGGAGTTCCGCTCTGGGGTGCGGAGCGCGACGAGATCATGGAAATGGTCGAAGTCGGAGTTAAAGAAATGAATGAATCGGTCGGGCGAGAGGATAAGGATGGCCCCATCGTCAAGGCGATCCCGCGCCCGGGCGGTCCGAACAAGTTTTTGCAATCGATTGTCTATCATTCCACGCCCTGGAAGGGCGATTGGGTTTCGATCATTCGACAAGAGGTTCGACAGGGCGTGCAGTCGGTTTTGATTAGTGGGGGCACGGGACTGGCGCTGCAATTGTTCTTCGGAATTCATGAGCAGGGCCTGTGGCCAGCGCTTGCCATTGTGATACCGGCTCAGGCGGTAAATATCTTTTGGAGTTCGCTCACCACGCTGCTTCGAGGCACCTTTGGAAACTACTATCAACGAGCGAAAGAGATCACTAAGCCGCTCTTTCTCTCCCGATTTGTAGACGAACGGATGCCCGGACCCATTAAGCGATTTTTACAACATCCTACATTTATGCGCGTGACCGGCTCTTGGGTGCAGCAACTTTGGATGTCATTCGTGTTCGGATTTACAATTTTTCTGGCGGGCGGGAATCATGCGGCGGATTTTTTCACCAAAAAGCTCGGAAGCACCCTGGTGAATGTGTGGTGGCGATCGCCGGCTGAAAATACCCTTGCCGACTTCAATACAATGGAGGCAAAGGCGGGCCGAGGCGACGAAGCGCGAGCCTATTCTGCGAAGGTGCGGAAGATCACGACGATCATTGCGACAAATTTTTGGGTTTATTCTTACCTCACCAAGGACAGCTTCGGGAATTTCCTATGGACTGACTGGAATTGGGGGCACGTCGGGACGATCGCCATCGGCGCGATCTATTACGTGCTTTGGACTAACCCTCAACTGCTTAAAATGCATGATGCCGAGGTTCGAAAAGACCTAAAGTTTCGTGCTGGCGTATGGGCAGCAGGAAAATTTAAGAACCTCTGGCGTCATTGGTTGAAATTTCGTCCTCGAGAGTGGGATTCGGATGCGGATCCCATGACCATTCCATTTTTCTATCGGACGGGAACTTCACCGCGTCGGCCCGATTGATCGAAAGACTTAACGTTCTCGTTAAGTGTGTAAATGGAGACATGCAGCATTGACACGTTTTCTTGGCATTCCATACAGTTAGAGAGCTTGGTGAGCAGTTCGGTTTAGAAGTTTTTCTGCCGGACTTAATTTTACTTCAGGACAGGGAATGAGTGACGAGGCGGGCTCCGCAGAGTCCAAAAAGGTTCAGAAATTAGTATTAATGGGCACGGCCGTTGCGACGGTATTGGCAATCGCCGGCACATTATTTTATGTGAGTCCGCAGTGGTATCAAAACTACGCGCCTACTCAGCCAATACCCTTCAGTCACAAGCGTCATGCGGGAGATTTTAAGATCCCGTGTCTCTACTGCCATGCTTCGGCAGAGCGAGCGGCCCATGCAGAAGTACCGGGGCTGGAGACATGTATGAATTGTCATAGCGTCGTGAAGACCGATTCTCCGCACATTCAAAAAGTGAAAGAGCATTTCGATGCTAAGAAGCCAATGGAATGGGTGAAGGTGCATGTGCTTCCGGACTTCGTTCGTTTTAATCATAAACGACACATTTCGGCCGGCGTGGCCTGTCAAACCTGTCACGGTCCGGTGGAAACAATGGAGAAGGTTTATCAGTGGGCGGGCCTCAACATGGGTTGGTGTATGGATTGTCACCGCAACGACAATTATGTGACCGATCGACGAAAGGAATGGGCCAAGAAGGAAATTGAAATGGGTGGGGTGGCTGGAGCCAGTGCCCTGCCGCGAATGGGCGGAGCCGAAGCGGCCCCGCTTTGGTACAAAGCCTTGGCGAATAAGCATCCTCACAATGCGGACGTCAGCTGTACGACCTGTCACTACTAAAAAAAGAGATGGACGAAGGAGCGCGATGAAAATGGATAAAAAAGATACGGAATCTCCTCTCTTTCGATCTCCCCAATTTTGGTTGGGTGGAATTGTGTCGCTCCTCGCGGGCGGCAAAAGTCTCTTTGCGAAATCAAATTCCGGTAATTCTAAAGCGCGATGTGTGGCGAACAAGCATGCCGTCGTTCGATCGACTAACAATCTAGGTGAGCGAAAAAAGGTTTAATGGATCATGAGCACAGCGGAAAATGACCTTCAAAAAAATTGGGAAGCGCTGAGATCAGCTCAACATAAGGAACTGAGCGAGGGATCTCGCACGCTTTGGCGAACCCTGAGTGATGTGACGAGCTCCAAGGAAGACCTCGCCGCGGAACGCTCTCAGGAATTTTCACACCAACTTCCTGCTGAAGAAGATGCTCAGCGATTCAATCGCAGAAGATTTTTGCAAATGATGGGTGCCTCCGGCGCTCTCATTGGAGCTGCGGGATGCCAGCGCCGGCCCGTGGATCATTTGGTGCCCTACGTACACAAGCCCGAAGGGCTCACTTACGGAACGCCCATGTGGTATTCCTCTAGCGCTGCGAATGGCGTAGGCGTCTTGATCAAGACGCGAGAAGGAAAGCCGATTAAGTTTGAAGGAAACCCCGATCATCCCGTCACTCAAGGCGGCTTGGATGCTCACTCGCAAGCAAGTCTGCTCGATCTTTATCATCCGGAGAGATTGAAAACGCCGATGACGGGCGGTGCGGAGTTAAAAGAAACAAGTTGGAGGGAAGCCGACACCCAGATTTTACAGGCGCTGAAAAATGCGAAACCAGGCGGTGTGCGTTTACTGACGGGGGGATCGATCAGTCCCACTCTCAATTCAGTGATCCAGGATTTCATGACGACGTATCGGGCCAAGCACCACGGGCTCAATACGAGTTCTGATGCGGCGATTTTAGCGGCGACGGATCGCCTGAGCGGGCAAAGGGTTCGTCCAACCTATCGGTTTGAGCGAGCAGATGTGATTGTTTCCGTGGACGCCGATTTCCTAGGCACATGGGGCTCGACGGTTGAGAATACAAAATCATTTTCGAAGCGCCGAAAAATTCATCAAGGCGATACAAATGTAAATCGTCTGTTCGTGTTTGAATCCTGGATGACGAATACAGGAATTGCGGCGGATCACCGCTTTGCGATCTCGCCCACTCAGCAATTGTCCGTGTTAAAAGCGTTGATTGCTGGCGTGCAAGGCTCCACCGCCGCCGATCCGATGGTCGCCGAAGCGGTTCGCGCGCTTCGCGCTGCTCGAGGAAAGTCGATTGTGGTGGCGGGTGGACATGGACCTGATGCGATTGAAGTTCAGGTTGCGGCGCTCCTTTTGAATTCCCTTCTCGGCAATTTAGGAAGCACGGTCGATTTCGACACACCTTCCATTACGGGATTTGAAAACACGGCCGACGTGGCGGATCTCGTGGCCGACATGAATGCCGGCAAAGTGGATGTGCTGATCATTCACGGCGTGAATCCGATGTATTCCGCCCCCTATTTGAAGTTTGAAGCGGCGTTTAGCAAAGTTCCTACGGTGGTTACGGTGACTTCCGATCTGAATGAAACCGCCATCAACTCGAAATTCATTTTGGCAGAATCGCATTTCGCAGAATGCTGGGGCGATTCAGAAATTCGCTCGGGCGTGATTTCCATTCAACAGCCAGTGATTGAACCGATTTTTCAAACCCGTTCTTTCGGCGAGTGCATTGCCACCTGGACCACTCCCACTGCCGTAGCAATCGACTACCGTGAGGTCGTCCAAAACTATTGGCGCCGATCGGTCGCTAGCGGTGTAGCGGGCTTCGATAACTGGTGGATGGATCAGTTGAAAGTGGGAGCCACAAAGCGAGCGGCGAGTAAAAAGTCGCCGGCGTTTCGATGGGCGGCCGCAAATGAAATTCTAAATTCCACGAAAGCGAGAGCCAAAGAAGATCTAGAAATTGTGCTCTACACTTCGCCGAACATGGGAGACGGTGCGCAGGCCAATAATGCCTATATGCAAGAATTGCCCGATCCCATTACGAAAGTGTCGTGGACCAATTTCGTAGCAGTTTCTCCCGCCACGGGGGAAAAGTTGGGTCTTGAGCGAAAGACTTTTCAAAACATGAGCGAGTCTCATGCATCCGTTCTTTCGGTGAAGGTGAATGGAGCCACCGTGGAACTTCCAGCCTTTGTGCAACCTGGAATTGCCGACAATGTGGTGGCGATCGCGCTCGGTTACGGAAGAACTTCCGCAGGCACACTTGGCACGAAAGTCGGTGCGAATGCTTCGATCTTGGCGAGTTTTGAGAAAGGACGTCTTCAACTCTCTGGTCAAAGGGCCGAAGTGAAGAAGACGGGTGGTAAGGCGCTTCTCGCGAGCACTCAGAAACATTTCGATCTCGAAGGTCGAGATTATGACATTCTCCAAACCACAACGCTGGCTTCTTTTTTGAAGAATCCGAAAGCTGCCAAAGAGGGCGGACATGCTGTGAAGCTCATGTCCATGTATTCGGATAAGGAATTTGTTTATCCCGAACACAAATGGGGAATGGCGATCGATTTAAATTCCTGCACAGGCTGTCAGGCTTGTGTGGTGGCCTGTTACACGGAAAATAACGTGTCCGTGGTGGGTGCGGAAGAAATCGCGATGGGCCGACACATGGCTTGGCTCAGACTCGATCTTTATTATTCTGGCGATCCTTCAAAGCCTGAAACCGTGGAAGCAAATTATGAGCCCATGCTTTGTCAGCATTGTGACAATGCTCCTTGCGAGACGGTGTGTCCCGTGTTGGCAACGGTTCATAGCACCGACGGCTTGAATGCAATGGCGTACAATCGCTGCGTTGGAACTCGCTATTGCTCAAACAATTGTCCTTACAAAGTTCGACGATTTAATTTCTTCCAATACTCCGATCAATTGGCGCGCAAACTCGACATCACCGATCCGATGCCGATGATGGCTAATCCTGAAGTCACCATTCGGACTCGCGGAATCATGGAAAAATGCACCTTCTGTGTGCAACGGCTGCAGCGCGCGAAAGATGATTTTAAAGATCGAGGACTTCGAGTGGCGGATGGCGCTGTGAAAACGGCGTGTCAGCAAAGTTGTGCTGCAGATGCGATTGCCTTTGGTGATTTAAATGATCCCAAGTCGGAAGTATCGCAACTCGCGGCGAAAGCTCAGGCGTTCAAGGTTTTGGATGTGCTTAACACGCGACCGAACGTGTCATATTTGCCTCGCATTCGTAACAAAGGAGCGGTCGAGTCATGAGTGTTCCCGCATTGAAAGAAGAAGCGCTGGTTCAGGGAACCAAAACCTACGCCGACGTCTCGAACGAAGTCTGTTTGCCGCTCGAATCCTTTCCCACGAAAAAGTGGTGGGTGGTTTTCTTGCTCTCTTTAACCGTAATGACCTCCGGATTTGCGATGATCGGTTACATGATCTACGCTGGAACGGGTCTCTCGGGGATTCAACAACCCGTCGGTTGGGGGATGATGATTATCACCTTCGTGTTTTGGATCGGGATTGGTCACGCCGGAACTCTCATTTCCGCCATCTTGTTTTTGTTCAGACAAAAGTGGAGAACGGCAATCAATCGCTCTGCTGAAGCCATGACGATTTTTGCGGTTATGTGCGCGGGGGTGTTTCCGCTCATTCACACGGGACGTCCTTGGTATTCTTTCTATTGGCTCTTTCCTTATCCCAACACGATGGGCCCGCTTTGGGTAAATTTTAGATCGCCTCTTCTTTGGGACGTGTTCGCGGTATCCACTTACTTCACAATTTCTGCCGTGTTTTGGTACACGGGATTGGTTCCAGACATCGCGACGGTTCGCGATCGTTGCGTCAATCCTATCCGAAAGAAAATCTACACGATTCTCTCGCTCGGATGGCGAGGGTCCTCTCGAGGTTGGTCGCACTATGAAATCGCCTACTGGATTTTAGCAGGCCTTTCGACGCCTCTCGTTCTCTCCGTTCACACAATCGTGTCCTTCGATTTCGCTGTCTCCATTATTCCTGGGTGGCATACGACGATTTTCCCGCCGTACTTTGTGGCGGGCGCGATCTTCTCTGGATTCGCGATGGTGGTGACCCTGCTCGTCATTGCGCGCGAAGTCTTTAATTTGAAAGAATACATCACGATCGGCCACTTGGATTCGATGAATAAAATCATTGTCGCCACGGGGATGCTAGTCGGCCTCGCTTACGGCACCGAGTTTTTCATCGCATGGTATAGCGGCGTTCCTTACGAACGATTTATTTTCGTGCAGCGCGCGCTTGGTCCCTATGCTTGGGCATACTGGACAATGATCACCTGCAACGTGATCTCGCCGCAGTTCTTTTGGTTCAAATCTCTTCGACGAAATATTCCGCTTATGTTTGTGCTTTCGATCTTTGTGAATATCGGGATGTGGTTTGAGCGTTTTGTAATTGTCGTGACGTCGCTCGCCAACGATTATCTGCCATCGTCTTGGAACTACTTCCGATTGTCGCTTTGGGATTACGGCGTGCTCCTTGGAAGCTTCGGAATGTTTTTCACGCTTTTCCTTTTGTTCTGTCGATTGTTACCAACCATTTCGATGGCGGAAGTGAAGGCCATCATGCCCGATCAAAGTAAGACGGGAGGACATCACCATGGCTGATCAAAAACAGGTGGTTGTTGGTTATTATTTTGGTCCGCATGACATTATGGAAGCGGCTCGTAAAGTGAAGGGCCGTGGTTTCAAACAATGGGACACCTTCACGCCATTTCCTGTCCACGGCATGGACGACGCGATGGGGATTCAAAGAACGAAGTTGCCTTATGTGAGTTTCATGGCGGGAGCTGCGGGACTTTCGGCGGCGATCGGTTTGGAAGTTTGGACACATCTCTTTTCTTGGCCGATCAACATCGGTGGAAAGTCATTATTAGCCATACCGGCATATATTCCAATTTTCTTTGAACTCACGGTTCTGTTTGCGGGGGTGACTACGGCACTTGCGATGTTCACGCTCTTTTTGAAACTTCCGAATTACAAAAAGCCGATTTTTCATAAGGACATTACCAATGATCGCTTTGCGGTAGCGATTGAGGTGAGTCGCGACGAAGAAGTGGAGTCGGTGAAGAAATTTTTGAAAGAAATTCAAGCGCAAGATATTCATGCGGTGGCAGGGAAGCTTTAACGATGAAGTGCGGAATGAAAATCCTGGTGGTTCTCTTGGTCCTCGGCGGTTTGGGTTACGCCTTTTATAAACACTCGGGATTTTTTCTCTACGATCATAGTCCCATGCAATACATGCCGAACATGCATCATACGCGCGTTTTAATTCCTCAACGCGGATATGATTTTTTTGCGGATGGCGCAGGTGCTCGTGTTCCTCCAAAGGGAAGTTTGGCGCGTGAACAAAACCCATATCCCTATACGAAAGAGACGTTGGCGGAAAAAGTAAGTCGTAACGTGAATCCATTGCCCGCTACGAAGGCAGTCGTCTTAAAGGGGCAGCACGTTTACAACAATGTTTGTATCGTTTGCCATGGAAGTCTGGGTGTAGGCGATGGCCCCATCGTACCGCCTTTTTCAAAACCTCCGTCACTGCAGAGCGAGAAAATTCGCGGATTCGCAGACTCTCAAATTTTCCACATCATTACCGTCGGCCAAAATGTGATGGGCCCTTATGCGCAGATCGTTCCAGAAAATGATCGATGGGCGGTTATTCATTACATCCGAGCGATGCAACGGGCTTATCAGCCGACCACTGAAGATTTGAAAGCTTTTGATCAGTTGACGACCAAAAAAAATGAAGGAACCACCGCGCCATGATTGAAGTGATGCCATTTCGGTCCAGCTTAAAACTGAAAGTCATTTTCTTCGTATTGATTTGCTTGGGAGCGTTGGCGCTGCGGCTACTCTTTTTGGAAGATGCCTCTCGTGCATGGTATCACGTGCTCATTGGTTCCACACTTTTCTTGGGCCTTGGCCTTTGTGGACTTTTCTTTACGGCTATTCAGCATCTTACTTCAGCGCGCTGGAGCGTCAGCATTCGTCGTGTTTTAGAAACGATGTCTTTAACACTTCCGGTGGCGGCGTTGCTCTTTTTGGCCGTTTATTTCGGAATTCATCATATTTATGAGTGGGCTCACGCCGATGCGGTAGCTCACGATCACCTCCTCCATTGGAAAGCGCCGTATCTGAACGAGCATTTCTTTGGAATTCGGCTGATATCCTATTTTGTGATTTGGATTTTAGGAGCCTTCTGGATGTTCCGTACCTCTATGAAACAAGATCGCACTGGAGATGCGGGGCTTACGAAGCGCAATTGGAGATTCTCGGCGCTTCTGCTCGTGTTGTTCGGGCTTTCCGTCAGTATGGCGGG
>DDSI01000081.1:0-258 GCA_002343335.1 Bacteriovoracaceae bacterium UBA2394 | reverse complement strand
GTCTATTTCTTTGCAGGATTTTTTCAAGCCGGCTTAGCGATGATTTATATTTTATCTTTTTTACTCTACCGAGCCGGGACGCTCCGCGGAGTGATGACGGTAGATCACTTTCATGGTATCGCTCGCTTTATTTTTGGTTTCTCCATTTTTTGGGCCTACATCGCTTTTTCTCAATTCATGCTGATTTGGTACGGAAACTTACCCGAGGAGACTTTCTTTTATATCGTTCGAATGGAGCAGGGATGGGAACATGTCGGC
>DDSI01000023.1 GCA_002343335.1 Bacteriovoracaceae bacterium UBA2394 | reverse complement strand
TATATCGAGGGTCGTCCTCTCTGCGATTTTCAATCCTTTTTGGTAACTCTGTCTCCCGCAGAAAGAAAGACCTGGGCGGTTGCTCTTCTTTCGCAACTTATTTCCGTCGTGGGATACTTACACCAGAATGAAATTATCCACGGCGACCTCGCTCCGGAAAATATTCTTGTCGATCAAAGTGGTTTTCTAAAGCTTATTGATTTGGGAATGGCGCTTCATACCTCGGACGGTTCAAGGCCATTTGGCGTGGGGGGCCGGCATCACTTCCGGGCGCCCGAGCTGAGACAGAACGGAGATATTTCTATGAGTGGCGACTGTTACGCTCTTGGAAGAATCTTTGAAAATGCTCTTGGAGTTGATCCCGATCAAATGGATGATGAGTGTCGCTCTCTTTTTACGAGCCTCATTGAGGCGCGGTCGCTCCCTTCCATGGTTGCAACAACTGCTAATTTTCAGTCAATGCAACCTTTACCGCCCAAAGCATTTTTCATTCGACAATCGATTGTGCGCTCTAAGACATCGGTCATGCACAGGCCTTCCTTCTTTACGAAGCATCGCCCAAAGATTGTTGCCGCAGTTCTCGCACTTTGTATTCCATTCATGAGTTCGCTTTTGCCGCAGTCAGGTAAGATTACTATCAATACCATGCCGCCCTCTCACTTTGGCATGCCGGCAGTGAACGCCGACGTTCGCTTCGAGACTCCGCTTATATCGATGGTAGTACCTTCGGGTAGTATAAAAATTGATTTTGTCCTCCCGAGTCAAAACAACCGACGCATTGTGCGTGAGGTTCGCGTCTCTCCCGGCCAGCATGTAAAGCTCTTTGAAGACTTTTCGAATCTTGATACTTTGAGAAAGTGATCACCTCTATTTCGGTCGCCGTGAAAGATCTAAAGGGTAAGGTATTACTTGAGCCCCATCAGGATATTTCCGACTGGGCACGAAAGACGGTTTTCACTTCGGACTATCAAAAGAAAAAGACGAAATTTAAGGAATCGTCTCAGCTCCTCGATGATATTTCTCTCATTTTTAAAAAGGAGCCTTACAAAACGATTCTAGAAAAATGGGCTCCTAATTTTCGGGAATGGTTGGGCGAGATTTGGGCGCCTTCCATTGTGTTCGATGAATTAAAGGCTCAACGACTCCGCGACCCCTATGGATATGCACACACATTGACAATCGCCGTTGTCGGTTCGCGACTGTTAGAGCTCTGGGTAACGGCTGCGCCCACGGTGAAACGCTCTTTTGTTGGGCTTTTACTCCATGACTTAGGCAAGACTCGCGTGGGAAGTGCAATCCTTGATAAGCCCGGGGAACTCGACAGCCTCGAGCGCCAAGCGATTCACGAGCATCCTCTTGTAGGATTTGCTCTAAACTCCGCCTATTGGGGCGACTCTAATCACCTCTGCGCCCAGGTCGCACTTCATCATCATGAGGATCGAACTGGCGGAGGCTATCCTCGCAAAATTAAAACGAATTCCCTGATCCTCGATATCTTGGCGATCGTAGATCGGTTTGATGCCCTCATCTCTGAACGACCGTTTCGTTATAAGAAGCACACGGTTCGTGAAGCTTTCGATATCTTAAAGAAGGATACAGACGATGGCCGCTACGAACCAGATGTGCTAAAAGCTCTCATAGCACTAGTACGACGGGAAAAAATATCGGACCGAAAAAAAATGAAACTGGGAACAATCGGTCGACCACCTAAGGCAACGTAAGAAATCCCATTCATTTTCCTCCTTCTAGTGCCGACACTCACATTGAAAAATAACGGAAGGGAAACAACCATGACGCTCGCAAAAAATTTAAAACAACAGATCACTTCGATTTCTCAAAAAGTGGCCAAGGCGGAGAAGATCGCTGAAAAACAAATTCTTCAGGCCGTAAAATCGACAGAGACATTTCGAAATCAGCAAATGAAAAACGCACACGCGCTCCTAAAGAAAGCGCGCGCTCTTAAACAAGCTGACTTGGTGAAGAACGCTGAGAAAGTTAAGAAAGATCTTGAAGGCCGTGCAGTGGAGGGTGTGAGCAAGATTTTTGCGAAGCTCAATTTACCCTCACGAAAAGAAATTGATCGCTTAAACAAGAAGATTAGCACCTTGCAAAAGCGTTTAGATGAAGTGGAAAAGAAAAAGGCCTAGCCATAATCATTTCAACTTGTTCAAGGGGATCGCGTTATTTGAGACGCGATCCCTTTTGCTTTTTGAAGAACATCTTTAAGCCCGGGCCCATAAAAGTAGTTCCCACACAGCAGGATCTCTTTGGGGAGATTCTTTAAAACCTCCTGTAGGTTTTTTGCATGTCCCACCTGAGGCTGGGGAATTGCGTTGGAGTAGGTTCGATACTCGGAATAGATGGGCTCGCCTTTGATCCCAATCAATCGCTTAAGGCTGCCGAGCGTTTCGTTGAAAATATTTTCCGTAGCATTTTTCGGAATCTGAGAGCCTATAAAAAACTGGCTCGCAACAAATTTATGTGGATCGCATTTTCCTTCAAAAATTTCACTCGCCCAAAGGCTCGCTGCAATGGGGTAGACCTCGTGGGTTGGAACCAGCATGCCAAATCCCGAGCGCATCATTGACTCCCTCTTGAAGATGAGATTCCAAAGCCCTACTTGCTGATAGGGGATTCCCTCGCGAAGAAATTTTCCCGAGGAATCTGACAAAAAAGTTTTAAGCAAGTCGGCAGCTACAAAGGCGGGCGTGCATACAACGACATCTGAGTAGCATTCCTTCCCC